>CAZEAL010000066.1:0-11231 GCA_964510265.1 uncultured Candidatus Saccharibacteria bacterium | reverse complement strand
GCAAAAAGTCGGGCTGTATTTTTTAATATGTTCTGTAAATTCGTTACCGTATTCAAAATCCAGTTCGTGTTGTCCGCTTCTTTCTACATTTATACATACTGTTATCCCTCTTGATTTTGCATTTAAAATAATTTCATTGCCGTATTGTTCGTCTACTAAAATTGCCGCATATTCTTTAGGAACTCCACTTTCAATACACATTAGAAAGGCATCGTAAATTAACTGTTTGGCGTGCTTAATTATTTCAATTTGATTATTATTCAGAAGACCGGACGACGAGAACAACTCCTTGAAAAAGGTATTTCTATGATCAAAAGGAAGAATATATAAAGGTTTTTTCCATCCAAGTTCCTTAGTCATTTAACTAATAAAGGATAACTTAATAAAAAATATTAATACAATATTAACAGTTTTTAATGCTCTTCAACTGATTTCAGTTCAGCGAAGTGGTAAATCCACACACCGATTATACCTATAAAATATGAAAGCGGGAAAGAGAATTCCCTCAAAGTTACCTTTCCTACTCCCAGCACAAGCAGAAGTACATTATACAAAAGATACGGTCCTGTAAGCATTAAAATTAGAGAAGATACCGTTAACACTATGTGTAGGTAGCTTTTTCGTTCTTTTTTTATATAAAGCGAGGTTTCCTCATCTACTTCTTTGGGCTTTTTGTTTGCAGAGGTCCAATGGAATAAGAATAACGGTAAAGCAAATATAAGAACCGATGCCCTAAGTATTAAACTTCGTACGAAGGTTTCGTATCCGGAAGGATATGAATAGCCGGTGATATTAACCGTTGACGGTGAAATATAATCTAAAATCACTCGCATTATATCTGATGCTGTCACATACAAAATTCCTAAAGATACGAGTGAAATTAAATAATAATAGCCTTTCTTGGCAGCTTCGGTTTTTGCCGAATGCCCGCCTCCTGAGATGATTGATTTAATAATTATATAAATTATTCCTATAATCCCGGCTAGTCCGGCTAATGGAATTAAGTATCCTAATATACTAAAGTAACCATAATAGTCCATCATAATCTTTATTGATACTCCGGATAATTAAAAACCGGAAGCATTTTTCCTCCTTTTTTTGAAATAATAAGCAAGCAATAGAAGTTCAGCTGCAATTGGTACAAAAATTACAAGCAACAATTTAGTGTTAGAATCCAGGCTTCCGACTCCGCTGCCAACCGGTTCATTATCATCAGCTTTTCTAAATACCAAATCGTTATTCATCTCATATGGAGACATGTACCTGCTAAGTTTGGTTAAGTATTTTCTGCCTTTAACATCTATCCACGGTTTATCCGTGGAGTTTGTTGCCAAGTTTTCAATTTTTCTTTCATCAACATATCCGGCGTATTCTATGTTAAATCCGGGCAGATATTGTTTGTCTTGAGCGACAGTGTAAATTACAATCGGTATTGAATAATATGAAGGTCTATAAGGCATAGGTCCGGGGTCAATTGGCATTGGTTGATAAGTGTCGGGCGGTGCTATTCTTCCTTCATTAGGAAAACTTGTACCGCTGTCCAAATAGTTAATATCTGATTTGCCAGACATAGCTGCCATAGAGGCTCCGACCAATTTTATTGGATATGTAGGTTGGTCGGTTGAGAAGGTCATTTTTATTGGATTGAGGTGGCCTTCCCTTATTTGTCCTGATACAAACGGACTTATACTATCAGGATTGACTTTAGCTACAACGAAATAATATCCTTTTTCGATATATTCTTTTAGTACAAATTCTGAATCTTTTGGCAGGAAATAACTATTTTCTTTTAGCCAGGAAGACAGGGCTTCCTCATCATTAGACTCCAGAACAGCTAAATCGTAAATATCTGCTTTTTTAGTTTGGATAACTGAAACCTTTGGCTGACTGCTCTCCCGCGAATCTAAACCTAAATTCCTTTCCGCGCCTCCCATAATTGGAATTGGCACTCCCGGAGCCGGTTTTGTTAAGTCTTCTAAAGATGTAAATAGTTCATCCTTAACTACTTCGACTTCTGGTTTAGACGGAACAGGGATCATAAAGCCATAGTATTTTTGTTTGGAATCGGTTACTGATGATTCTTGAACGAAATCATATATGTCTTTTATTTTGGTTTCGCTAACTACATAATTATACATTCGTACATCATCTATTAATCCGTCGAAATATAAGTCATATAAAGAAGAAGCGCTCTGTCTTGATCCGATACTTAACACATGCGTATTTATTGATAAATTAGATGAAAATCCCTCGCATTTTTGTACTTCTTTAGCATTTTCATAAAAGGTTACAGTGCCTGATAATCCGTCATAAGTTACTACTATGTTCGTCCATTTATTAACGTGTGAAGATAACCAATTATTAATTGTACATGTGTTAAGTTGCCCGCTATTCCAGGTAAAGAATCTCAACTGATCATTGTTTATTATATCCAGTACAAATGATTCACTACTTCCACCGTATCCTTTAGCTATAATTGCGGCTCCGATTGGCTGAACCAAGTTAGAGGGATTTATCCAAGCTGATAGTGTTAATTGGTTTAATGCAGGCGGAAGGTTTAAAGCACTGTGAGGTATGCTTACATATTCATTCGTATTATTGAAGCTCAAGCATGACCCGCTTTTACATGTAGAAGGATCCTGCCATCTTACATTGCCATATATAAATCCTTTATATTTTCCTAAAGCATCGTTAACTGTTGTCCCGGAACTTTCGTCAAATTTCCAATGACCTAAACTGGCTTGTGGAGTTAATTCTTTAAAACTTGGAGAGATTACTAAAGTTTCTGTTTTTAACGATTCATCATAAGAAATAACTGCTTTAAGTTGGGTAAAAGTGGCGGGCCCAAATATCATTGATGCTTGTGAATATTTAGAATATAAAACCAGTAAAACCGTAAAAAATAGTGGAACAAGATATTTTAGCTTCATCTACTTAAATTCTATTACTAATCTTTATTTTGTCAATTCTACGGTCAGTATTTTTTGTGAGTTCTCTTTTAGCCAATTTTCGTGTTGTTTGTAATCAGGTATATAACTTTCCACATTTCTCCAGAAGTTTCTGGAATGTCCTTTAACATCCGTATGAACCAACTCATGAATTATTACATAATCTATTACTTCTTTAGGAGCTTTTATTAAATGCCAATTTATATAAATGTTGTTTGTGTGTGAACAAGACCCCCATCTGCTTTTTGTGTTTTTAAGCCTGATGATATTAATTTTAAAGGTATACCTATTTGCTAAATGATGCACTCTCGGAATTATTAATTCGTTTGCCCTTCGGATATACCAGTTATTTAAATAACCGTTTATTTTATGATAGTGGTTATTGTTAAAGTAAAAGTTATTATCGTCGAATTTAATTATCAATTCCGAATTATCAACAAAAACTGCGGGATATTCTTTTCCCAGATAAGGAATTTTTAGTAATGAGTTCATTCCCTGATAAGAACAGTCGAGTCTTCTTTAAAATTATTCTTAAAATAAAAATTTATGGCTTTTTTATTCCAATTAAATACCTCAACCTTAATAGGCATATCGTATTTTATTCTTAATTTATCTATAAAATCCAGTAAGAGTTTGCCGTATCCTTTATTTCTGTATTCATCATAAATGAACATATCTTCAAGCATAATGAAATCACCTAGTTTACATATAAAAAAGTGCAAGAATCCGCAAATATTATCGTTTTCTTTTAATAAATATAAATAATGTTTTTTGTTTTCTAATAATTCCTGTGCCTCTTCCTTTAAGTCTTCAACATATTCTTTACCAAGTCCGTCTCCCCCGTTTTTTAAATTGTATTCTCCAAATTCTACAAAAAGGTCTGTAACTTCTTTAAGATTTTTAATATTAGCCCTTATTAATTTAACTGGAGCCTTCTTTTGTGTAGTTGATAAACCCATATAATTAAAATATTGTACTTTTACTCAAAGGTGAATGCAAATAGGAGAAATAAAATCATAGATCTGATAGCTCTTTTAAGAATCTTTCTTTATTCCAGGATGTGTTATCTGTTAATATAACCATACCATTTTTAATTACAACTCTTGAATGTTGGTAAGTTATTCCGAAATCTTTTGCGAGTTGTTTTTCGTACTCGTCCGTTTCATTGTCATTGTAATTTACCCTAAATCCTACGATATTTTCTTTGTTTAATTCATTAAAACTATTTTTCAATTCCGATTCCGTATCTCTGCAAATCGGACACCAATTAGCATAAAATTCCAAAAATACTACTTTTCCTTCATTTAGGGCTTTTTCATAGCTCTCCGGATCAAACTCATAATACTTTGAAACATTTCCTGCGATTAGTTTAGCTTCCTTTGCGGTTGCCGGAGGATTTGAAGAAGAGCTGTTTTGAGTATTTGTTTGATTAACACTGGTTTGTTTTTTTGTACCGCCGTCAGATAATGCAAGAGAAACAAGCACAACAGATATTATAATTATAATAGATATTAATACCTTTTTATGCATATTGATGTTTTAAATATTAATTGCCTTTATCCAATTTAGCAAGTTAAAAAGGTTTTATTTATCAAATTCAATGTTATTATTTCTATATGCATACAGGTAAAATGACAAAAATCATTGCTACTATAGGTCCGTCGTCAGAATCCGAAGATTTAATCAGAAAGCTAATTCTTAGCGGTGTAAATATATTCAGATTTAATCTGAAACATAATACAAAGGAGTGGCATATTGAAAGGATTAATAGGGTAAATAAAGTAGCGGAAGAATTAAATCTGATAATTGGTATTTTAGTGGATTTGCAAGGGCCGGAAATAAGAATTGAAACTTTTGAAGAAAAAGACGTAAATATAAAGGTTAATGAAAGATTGGTGTTTTGTAACGATTTTGACAATAGCGCATTAGGTGAAAAGGAGGCAGGCGTTAAGAAAATAAGAGTGTCTCAGAAAATTGTTTGTGATTCATTGAAACCCGGCGATAGATTTTCAATAGATGATGGTATGATTGAATTTGAGGTTGAGACTTCGGGTGAGGGTTATTTTGTTGCCTTATCAAAAGATGACGGGTTAATTCAAAATAGAAAAGGACTGAATTTGATAGGAACAGATATTGCTTTACCTTCATTAATTGAAGAAGATTTGGATAAACTTAATATTGCCACAATTGCGAAAGTAGATTTTATAGCTCTTTCATTTGTCAGAACTTCCGAAGATATAAGGACTTTGAAACGCGAAATGGATGAAAGAAATGTGGATGCAAAAATAATATCTAAGGTAGAGAGCCAAAAAGGAGTAGATAACGTCAACGAAATAATCGAAGCTTCAGATGGAATTATGATAGCCAGGGGTGACTTGGGAGTAGAAGTTCCACTGGAGCAGGTAACCTATATCCAAAAAGAAATAATTAAAAAATGCCGCTTAAAATGCAAACCGGTGATAGTTGCTACACAAATGCTTGAGTCTATGATAGATAAACCCAGACCTACCCGGGCCGAAGCTGCCGATGTTGCCAACGCGGTTTATGACGGGACGGATGCGGTGATGCTTTCAGGCGAGTCGGCCATCGGTAAATACCCCGTAAAATCTGTCGAGGTTATGCGTAAGATACTTAAATACAATGAAGAACGAGCTCACAATTTGGAAATATTTAATGTTAAGGCTGTGGATTATACGCAGTCGGTTGTTAGTGCAGCGATAAATATTTTAAATACAGAAAAATTGCATGAGATACATAAGATAGTTGTTTTTACGGAAACCGGTTATACCGCAAGGGTTTTATCGAGTTTCAGACCACATGTGCCTATAATTGCTTTGAGCAATAATTCAAGAACAGTAGAAAATTTGACACTAAGCTACGGTACAGTTTCATTCTATTATGATTTTCCCGAGGGATTATTTTCTATTCCTGCAGAGCTTAGTTCTGATTTAAAGAAAAAAGGAATTATTAAAGAAAATGAAACTGTGATTATTTTGCACGGTTCCAAATGGAGAGACCCGGGAAAAACAAACGCTTTGCTTATAACTAGAATGTAGAATTTTATTGCAAATAATTATCGGCCAGATTACCATAGAATAAGATGAAACTTGGTATTAGAAAAAGAATAACTTTATTCATATTGTTTATTAGCGTCATTGCTGTTTTCCTGGCTTCACTTACTATTAAGCTTATTGTAGAAACCCAAATAAATGAGCTGGGAAAAGTGTATCTTGCTAATTATCTGGTTTTTTTCCTCACACTTTTGGTTGTTATTGTAATAGGACTTTTTAGTATTTATTTAGAAAGTACAATTGTTAAACCTCTTAAAGCACTTTTAGCTGATGTTGTAAGAGTTAGAAATGACAAGAATTTTGATGCGAGAGTCAGAAATGAAGGAGTCGACGAAGTTTACGTTTTATCTATGGAAATAAATAAAATGCTGGATACATTAAAAAGTGCGTCTAATATATTAAGTGATACTAATAAAGAATTGAAGGAGAAAACAGACGAACTTGAAAAGATAAATAAAATAATGGTCGGCCGGGAACTGAAAATGATATCACTTAAAAAAGAAATAGAAAAACTTAAGGGGATAAAGCAAGATGGTTAATAATTTGGACGAAAAATTAGGTATCGACTTTAAAGTTTTGGAAAAAGGGCTGACCGATATTTTGGAAAACGTTGATTTATTAGCAATTGCACATAATCTTGAGGGGAAAGTTGTTTATATAAATCCATATTTTTTACGATTGAGCGGTTATGATAAAGATGAAATTTTAGGTTCAGATTTGTATTCAGGTTTAGAGCCCAAATTACAAACTAAATCCGGTGCTGTAGTAGAAGTATACTGGAGTTCAATGAGCTTAAAAAATGATGAAGGAAGTTCTGTAGGTTTATTTAGTGTAGGGATTGATGTAACAGTAAGAAATACAATACAAAGATTATTAGAACAAAGCGAGAGAACCCTGAAAGATAGAGCAACCCAACTTGAGGATAAAAACAAGTATTTGGAAGATTCCAGAAGAGCGATGTTCAATCTGCTAGATGATGCCAAAGCTTTAGAGGAAGAACTCCAAAGAGAAAAATCCAGTGTTGAAAAGATAATTGGTGAAAGAACACATGAATTAAAGGAAGAACAGGCACGTCTGCTGGCTTCTATAAATAGTGTCCCAAAAGGTTTGATTATCGCCAATAATGAAGGAAAAATACTTTTCACAAATAAAACAGTTATCTCAATCTTAAACGCCGACAGTAGATTATGGACTATAGAGGGTGTACAAAGATATTTGGGTGAGAGCGTAAATATTTTAGAGGAATATAAGAAAGTTCATGAATCAGGTTCCCCTCTTAAGATAAGTAACATTCTATTTAAAACCAGGTATTTGGAAATATATATGTCTCCGATTCTTTCTAATTCAGTGCAAAACCCTATAGGAATAGTGGTTCTGATAGACGATGTGACAGAAGCAAAAGTATTAGAGAGATCGAAGGATGAATTTTTTACGATTGCTTCCCACGAACTAAGGACGCCTCTTACGGTTATTAAAGGAAATTCGCAGTTATTAAAAGATAAATACGTTTCACTGGTTTCGGAAAGTAACTTTGAGGAAATAGTAAATGATATACATGATTCGAGTGTCAGGCTTATTGAAATGGTGAATGAATTTCTTACAACTTCCAGCCTTGAACAAGGAAAGATAGAATTTAAAAAAGACAAAGTTGATATTATTTCTGTAATTAAAAATGTTATAGATGAATTGGAAATAACTGCTCACGCCAAAAATCTATATTTAAAATACTCTGCGTCAAAAACGGCTAAATCCGAAGATTATAATGTTTCAGCCGATATGAATAGAGTTCACGAAGTGTTAATAAATTTAATCAGCAATGCTATATCATTTACAACTACAGGGGGTATTGAAATTAAAACTATGAAAGTTAAAGATATGCTGAAAGTTGAAGTAATAGATACGGGTAAAGGAATTTCAGAGAAAAATCAAAGTCTATTGTTTAGAAAATTTCAGCAGGCAAACGAAAGTTTATTGATTAGAGATTCAAAAAGAGGTACAGGGTTAGGACTTTATATTTCAAAATTGTTGATAGAAGGTATGGGAGGTCAAATAGGACTTGAATCTTCCGTTGAAGAGAAAGGTTCAGTCTTTTATTTCACATTACCAATAAAAAACACAGCTTAAATTATTATTCGCTTTACACTAAGAATAATATATAATCAAACTATGAATAGACTATTGATCATAGAAGATGAAGCAGTAGTGGCGAGGATGTATGAGAAGATTTTTAACTATGCCGGATTTACTGTAGAGATTGCGGGTGATGGAGAAGATGGCCTTGCCAAAGTTAAAACCACAAATCCCGATTTAATATTATTGGACATAATGATGCCAAAGATGGATGGATTGAAAGTATTAGATCTTCTTAAAAAAGATGAATTTACCAAAAACGTACCGGTAGTAATTCTGACTAATTTAGGAAATGATGCGGTGGTGACAGAAGCGTTTAGGCTGGGTGCTACAGGTTACATTTTTAAATCCGGAATGTCTAATGACAGAATTGTCGAGGAAGTTAAACAATACTTAGCTCCCTCTCCTGAACAAGTTCCTCAAGGTTAGTTTAAGTGTTTTATCCTCAGACTATTTGAAACTACAGATACAGAGCTTAGAGCCATAGCCAGGCTGGCTATAATAGGTGATAACAATAATCCTGTGCTGGGATATAATATCCCGGCTGCGATGGGAATCCCTATAATATTATATCCAAATGCCCAAAACAAATTTTGCTTAATTATTTTAAGTGTTTGTTTTGATACTTTTAATGTTTCTAAAACTTTATCCAGAGTGCCTTTTACAAGTACTATATCGCCGGTTTCAATAGCAATATCGGTGCCGGTTCCCATGGCTATGCTTATATCTGCCTGGGCTAGAGCGGGGGCGTCGTTTATTCCGTCCCCTACCATTGCTACCACTTTATTCGGAGATTGCAGCTGTTTAATTTTATTCGCTTTGTCCGTGGGTAGAACTTCAGCTATAACATTATCCATATTTAATTTGTGTGCTATGGATTCTGCTGACTTTTTATTATCTCCTGTGAGCATAACTGTATTTATACCAAGGGAATGTATTTTTAAAATTATTTCCGATGCATCGTCTTTTATGGTGTCGGATATTGATATTATAGCTATTATTTTATTGTTAAATGAAACGTAAGAAACGGTATTTGAATTGTCTCTTAAATTGATTGCTTCTATCTCAAGTGTTTCATTAGGGGAAATGTTGAATTTTTCAAGAAGCTTTTGTGTACCAATTAGAGTGTTTGAACCGTTTATTTCTCCTTTTATGCCAAGTCCCGGCATATCTTCGAAATTAGTCAAGGTTAATTCTTTGATCTCAGGTTGCGCGCTTTTAAGGTATGATACAACCGCGTCAGCGAGGGGGTGATGAGACTTTTTTTCTAATGAATATATAATCGGATAAATATCGTCCTGTTTTTGTGAAACGTCTATGATAATTTTGTTAACCTCGGGTTTGCCTATTGTTAGAGTGCCGGTTTTATCGAAAACCATGTCAGTTATTTTGTAGGCATTTTCCAGTGCCACGGCATCTTTTATTAATATTCCGCGTTTGGCCGCTTTACCAGTTCCTACCATTACAGCAGTTGGAGTTGCCAATCCTAAAGCGCATGGACAAGCTATTATTAAAACAGTTATTGAAATGTATAAGGCAAGTTGAATTGAGCCGGAATAAAGTATCCAGAAAGTAAAGGAAATTACAGCAATGGAAATAACAATAGGAACAAAAATACCAGAAACTTTATCAGCCAATTTCTGGATTGGAGCTTCCGAAGCCTGAGCTTCTTCGACCAATTTTATAATTTGTGCTAATAGTGTTTCTGAGCCGACTTTGGAAGTAGTAAATTTAATATTTCCGGATTTGTTAATTGTTCCCCCAATAACTATATCCCCTATTTTCTTATCAGATGGTATCGGTTCTCCGGTTATCATGGATTCATCAATTGAGGTATTACCCTCGATGATTTTACCGTCAACCGGTATTTTTTGCCCCGGTTTAACAACAACAATATCACCTATAACCACTTGTTCAATAGGTATATTCAGTTCTTTATTATCTCGAATAATCGTGGCTTCTTTTGCTTGTAATTGCAGCAATGACTTGATAGCATCATTGGTTTGATTTCTAGCTCTGGCCTCCAGCATTCTTCCCAGTAAAATGAAGAATATAATAAATACAGCAGCTTCAAAGTAAGTTTCATTTTTGTTTATATTTTCAAAAATAAGTGGAGAAAATGTAATAAATGTTGAATAAACCCAGGCAGTGAATGTTCCTAATGCAATAAGTGTATCCATGTTAGCGGATTTCACTTTTAACGCACTTAAAGCACTTGAGAATATGGGTTTTCCAATCACAAATAGTACCGGAGTGGCAATTATAAATTGAAGTAAGTTCAATAATTCCGGTTTAATTATATCTTCAGGCATGGGAATCATTAACTTAGTTCCAATTATTAACCAGATCATTAATAATAAAAACGGTATTGAAATTATTCCGGAAATTATTACCCTTTTTTTCATATTTTGATACTCCTGTTTTTTCATGGATTCATGGTCATGTTTGAGAGCGTGATCTTTAGTTATATTTGGGGCAGTCAATACCTCAGCTCCATCTTCATTAGTAATTAATTTGTATGGACCGGCGTTAGATACCAGCTCTTTTATTTTCTGGGTATTTGTTTTTTCAGAATCATATTCTATAACCAGCTTTTCTGCCCCGAAATTAACTTGTGCTTTAATTACACCATCCTGCCCATTTAAAGATCTTTCAATTAGAGCTTTGCATGAAGCACAATGCATGCCGATTATTGGATATGTTTTTTTTTGTATAGATATAATTAAATTACTTTTACAGTTACCGGTTCTACCATCCCCATAGAACAAGTAATCTTATAAGTTCCTCTATTTACAGGCGTAAATTCAAATACGTTCATCCCTCTTTTTAAGCTTATTATTTTGGGATACAATCCTCTTGCCGAAACCGCGTTCGCACATCCTACGGCACCATGGTTATAAAATTCCCATTTTACCGGTATTCCGGCTTTAAGAATTATTTCTTTCGGGAAATATTCAAAGTTTGAAGCTTCCATTTGCATTACTTGGAACTCCTTAATATTTGATATTTCCGTGTTGTCTGATTTTTTGATATCCGCACTCAAGTTTGTAACAAATACTTTTTTAGCATCATTTATACTTGG
>CAZEAL010000065.1:0-1737 GCA_964510265.1 uncultured Candidatus Saccharibacteria bacterium | reverse complement strand
ATTAAATAATGAGGAATTTAAATTCAGGATTCACTTTAATATGTATAGACGTAATGGAAATAAAGAACCAACTTTAATAGCATCTTCCACCAAGATTTTACGATTAGAAAAATAAACTAAGATAGTTAGAAGAGAAGGACAAATAAAAAAACGACCCAATTTTGAGTCGCTTCTTTTCTTAAATCAATCAATGTTATTGATTGGCTTAAGTTTTGTGAAGACACTTTGCCATGTTGCGTTGATTGGCTGGTGTGTCGAAGGTGCTTGCGCTGCCTTCGGGTCTTCACGGGACACACCTATTAATTAGTACGGGCCTGGTCCCGGATCGAAAAGGGCGGCAACCCACTCAAAGCGAGGGGGTTCTACGTTGGCAAGAGCCATATCCAAAAGGGCCTGTTCGCTCCTTCTCCACTCATCCCTCATAACATCTCGAAAAAATCGGCCGTGATGGGGCATAATGTCCGGCGGGATGGAGTAGAAAAACTTGCCCCTTTGTATTCCTTCTATCTGAGACTCTGTGAGGAACACCTCTATTGTGTGGTGCATGAGGTGCCCTCGGGGATCGGTATCCGGACGACTGTAGTAATCCAACTTGCGAAATCCGATTACTTCCGCGTCCATATCGATTCCCAATTCCTTCTTCAGAAGCCTAGACAGACACGCCGCGAGGGTCTCTCCCTTAGCCATAAACCCCCCGGGGAAGTGCCAGGTACCCTGATAAGGCGGGTCCTCTCGATGCAGAAGAAGGACACCATCCTCCCTTCTGATTACCAGTTCCAATACACCTCTTGGAGCAAGCTCCAAGCTTAGATCAAATTCGTCTTTGTCGAGGAAAGTCACTTTCCCTTGCTTCTTCATCTCCCATCCTCCTGTTAGTTTAAATCGGTTACGTGAATTATACTCTGAATTCAGTCATTTCTCAACACTATAGGGTGCTTTTATGAGTTGTATTTAATCAATACACGTATATACACCAAATATGCTACCATTATCCCTATAGGAGGTGGTAAATCTGAAATTTTTCAACGTTAAAACAAAAGAGTCTGTTGAGGTTCCCGACGACCAAGTAACTGTAGTTACTACAAAAAATGGAAGAAAAGCCGCTAAGGCCGAAGTGAACGGCATGAAGCTATTCAAATTTTTAGGTAAAGAAGACCTGCAAAGATTAGGACAAACAGCTCAATAGTTTATAAAAGACCGTTTTAATAAAAATACACTTTTTAAATTGATACCTGCCTGACATAGGTTTGTTGTTTTTGCACTATTTTTATAATATTTCATTACAAAGCCAAATTTCTTAAATTAAGCAACAAACTATTAGAAAATTTATTAAGAAAACACGCAAGTGTGCTAAAATCACAATAGTCTACCCCAAAAAATAATAAAATGGGTTACTTAATAAGCATAGATACAACATTAAAATTAATCCAGGACTTCAGAAAGAATGACAAAAACGTCGTATTTACCCACGGGTCATTTGACTTGTTTCACGCCGGACACTCATTGTTTCTAAATAAATCTAAAAGGGAAGGGGAAATATTAATTGTAGGATTGGAACCGGATTCAAATATCAAAAAATACAAAGGAAGGTTAAGACCTATTATTAATCAAAATCACAGAGCAGAAATATTAATAAATCACAAAGCTGTGGATTTTGTCTTCTTAAATTACAAATTAAACGAAATGAATGACCTATATTACATTGAGCTCTACAAATTACTGAAACCCAACATAATT
>CAZEAL010000064.1:0-1978 GCA_964510265.1 uncultured Candidatus Saccharibacteria bacterium | reverse complement strand
ATAATAGTCATGGGATAAAGGATGGTCTTTACATTCAGTACACATAAATTTAAATATACATTCTTCTTCGTAGCTCAAATGATATAAAGCATAACGGCCTAATTCCACAACTGCTAATATTAACGAATTCTTTAATTCCGAATTTTTTTCAGGATAATCAAGTAGATCTAAAATCTGATTTGTTATTCCAAAAAATCTTTTATGTTGCTCATCCAGTGAGGGTACTTTTACACTGTAAGAATCATTCCAAACAAACCTTTTTCCGGTCATAAATAAATGATACTAGCCTTTAATTTTACTGTCAAAGGTTTTTGCCTTACTTATAAGCTTTATCCGTATGGCAAGTTATTTTCTTTTGCTTACTTAAATATCAGATATTTTATCTAGAACCGTGCCGTCAATACTCTCTTTATCTTTGTATGCTATATGAAAGTCTATCCAGTTTTGTGTAAATTCTGCAACTTCATTGGCAAGTTCATAGAAATCTGTAGCATCATTACGAGCTTTTCTTAATAATTCCTTAACTTTTTCACGGTAGCAATCGTGAGATATAAGGTGATCTTCGTATCCTTTACAGTTATTTTTTAATAAGAATTCTTCTTCACAGCATAAAGAATTTAGAGCGTAGCGGGCTAATTCTATGAGAGTCAAAGTCAATGAATGTTTAAAATTGGAACTATTAGGATTATTAAGCAAATCGGAAAGTTGATTAGCTATATCAAAGAATTTTTTATGCTGTTCATCTAGAACGTGCACTTTTACGCCATAGGATTCATTCCAGACGAACTTTTTATTGTTCGTCATTAATAAATAATAGTGCTATGTAATTCCGGTGTCAAAATTGTTTTGGATTTTACTGTGCGACTGCATTTGCCGAATTAACTCTACCCTTGGACCAATATACTCCGGTTCCGGAAATTTTGTCTGCTGTTGATTCAAGTCGTGCACGGACTTGGGAGGCGGAAGTTCCGTATGGAGTAGACCAAATAAGGGCGGCAACTGCGGAAGTCATTGGTGTAGCCATTGATGTTCCTGAAGCATAATCGTAATTGAGTGATTTATTTATTTTATATGGGTGATTAGGAAATGTAGAGTATATATTCTCACCCGGAGCTGCAACGTCGACCCATTTCACACCATAGCTGGAAAAGGAAGCTTTTTGGTCCTTATTATTAGTGGCGGCAACAGCGATCGCATTATTATAAGCACCAGGATAAGTTTTTGAGGTATTAGCCGAATTACCTGCTGCTGCTACTACAACCACTCCTCTATTCCATGCATAATTAACTGCATTTTCTAAAGTTCGAGATCTAACTGAACCTCCAAGGCTCATGTTTATCACTTTGGCACCGTTGTCCGTTGCCCACGTAATTCCGTTAGCAATCCAGGAGTATGCTCCCGAACCGCTATCGTTTAATACTTTTCCATTCATTAACTGACAATTAGGACAGCCGCCGGCAACACCCAAACCGTTGTTCGTGACTGCAGCGACTATTCCCCCAACATGAGTACCATGACCATACAGATCATCGGGAGTTGGGGAATCCGTGAAATTTCTTTGCAGAACTACTTTAGCTGATAAATCTTCATGGTTTTGGTCTATGCCGGTATCTAAAATTGCAACCTTCACTCCGCCTTGAGTGGTATTCCAAGCGGTGGGTCCGTCAACATCAGCATCAACTACTCCGACAACTCCGTTGATGGTTTGTCCGGTGTTTTCCAGTCCCCATTGTCTTTGAGTAAAATAAGTATCATTTGGTACTAAGAACGCCTCTGCTTTGTAGTCTAATTCTGCATACTCCACGTGAGGGTTTTTTGAAAGGGCTGCAACCACTTTTTCTTCTGCATTGGCGGGGACTTGTAATACATATGTGTCAAGTTGTTCAATTTTATTTTTTACTTTTGCTTTGTTATTTTCAAGTTGTTTGTTTTTATCTTCTTGGGAAGTGCCGCTCTTGAATTTTACTAATATCTGTCC
>CAZEAL010000063.1:0-1702 GCA_964510265.1 uncultured Candidatus Saccharibacteria bacterium | reverse complement strand
AACGAGCACAAATCTCAAGAGGGTATGGATCTCTGTCGGAAAATTGTTTACAATGTGTTTACTGACTATGAATCAATATTTTATTCATGACGCGCGAACAATAAATAATCTACCACTTAAATCGAAGGTTGATCTTATCGTAACCTCTCCACCCTACTTTGACATGAAGGACTATGGATCAGATAACCAGATTGGTTTTGGCCAAACATATGAGAAGTATCTTGAAGACATCGGAGTAGTTTTCAATAAGTGCTCTCTTATATCAAAGGAAACAGCAAGTTTATGGGTGGTAGTAGATATATTGAAAAAAGACGGGGAAATAAAACTACTACCATTCGATATGGCCCAAAGCATACAAAAAGCAGGCTGGAAATTGAGAGACATCATTATCTGGCAGAAGGATAAAACTATTCCTTATACACATAATGGTGAAATGAGAAATATTTTTGAGTATGTGCTTTACTTCACTAAGACATCAGACTTCAAATACTACAGGGAAAGAATAACTTCAATTAACGATCTCAAAGAGTGGTGGCAGCGTTATCCAGAAAGATATAGTACAAATGGCAAGTCTCCAACGAATATTTGGGATTTTCCAATTCCACTACAGGGAAGTTGGGGTAAAAGATATATCAAACATTTTTGTCCGCTGCCTGAAAAACTTATCGAGAGAATAATTCATCTTTCCTCAGATGTGGATGATGTTGTTCTGGATCCATTTGCCGGTACTGGAGCAGTCCTCTCAGCCGCCTACAGATTAAGGAGACAATATGTCGGTTCAGACTTGAACAGTTCTTTTCGACAAATGTTTCTCAATTATATCAAGAACGTTAAACCAATAGAGGTCGGTAAACTCTATGAGAATCAAGAGCTTAAAAAATACTCCCGGGTTATTGAGAAACTAAGAATGCTTAAATTCGCAAAAAAGCTTTATCTCGAGTATAAGAAGAAAAATCCAGAAGACAACTCTGTTTTAAGCATAGTTGCGATTCCAATCCACACAAAGATAAGTGACCTTCCGAAGAATAAGATTGTTTCTTGTTCCTACACATTTGTATCCACGAAAAAAACATTGCCTCGAATTGATACACTAAACGAACTTGTAGAAAAAAAACCTCTATCAAAATTTGGCATCCATCCAGAGATAAAGGTTCTTAACACAGAAGACACCATTAGGTTTATGAGAAAAATAGGTAAGTCTCAATACTGGAGATACGATAATGGAATTGTTTATCGAAGCGGCGAGCCTGCAGGAAAACTCAAGGAAGAAATGCTATCTGAAGGCCAAAACAAAAAATCCCCCCCTATTTTTGCATCGATTAATATTGAAAAGGAGGAACTGGATCTGGTGATTTAGGCTTATTTGTAACAATTTGTGCTAGACTAGGAGTATTTTAAAGACTGAAATTGCTTACTAATAAGTAAAGTCTTATAAAACACGAGCTACAAATGGCATATAAATGGATATCACAGCTACCATACCGACCCGATGGGCTATTTAAAAAATTGGCAAGTCCGAACGAAGGATGGAGCATCTCTGATGGAGTAAAAGACTTTGATGTGCCTCTTGGAAAATTAGACGAAACTGCTTATCAAATACTTCTGAGGAGTATTGAATCCAATAAAAAAATTGCAATCGCATTACCCAGGGTTAAGCCAGGAGTTAGCCTGAGTATTATTGCCTATCTAGTCGTCAATAGGT
>CAZEAL010000062.1:0-7197 GCA_964510265.1 uncultured Candidatus Saccharibacteria bacterium | reverse complement strand
ATCCGCCCAATAGCCTAATACCTGTAGATGTGGATTCAATTCCTGAATTTGCCGATATGGTCGTCGTTGTTCCGGAAGTTGTTGCATCTACTGCTATGTCATCAGTATTAACCGTTATACCGTTTCCGGCTCCAATATTTAGAGTTAATGTCCCCACAGTACCGCCGTCAGTCAGTCCTGATCCGGCGGTTACTCCTGTTGTTGCATATGTTCCAACGTTTATGGAGTCAACTAATACTCCTCCTCTGGCATCGAGCAACGCAAGCTCGTTTGATTCCAAAGTTACCCCACCAACAGTTATGTCATTTGATCCTAATGCTAATGCTGTTGCTATCTCCGCATCTGCCAGGTTTATTGCAGTGCTAACTGCAGTAGACGCATCTCCGGTTATGGTTATACCTGATGTCATAGCTTGTCCGGTATCTGTGTGGTTTATTGCTATTGCAGCGTCTAATGTAGCGGATCCGTTACCAGTTTCTATGAAAAGTCCTCTTCCTGTTCCCGAAGAAGAAGTGTTGTCGGTAACGGTTATCGAAAGTACATCAACACTGTTTGTATCCGCAATTGTTGATGTTAATGAAACCTGATCTGCTGAAGCTGAAGTGTTTGATAAAGCAATGTTCTCACTTCCGGCTAAAGTTAAGTCAACATCCGAGTTAAATGTGGCTGTCCCATTAAATATTCCTGCATCTGAGAATGTGAATCCGGCTGAACTTCCTGTAACATCAAATGTTACTGCTCCTGCAGAAGATACAGCTTGAGTAAAGTAGTTTGATGTATCGTATGCAACTCGCACTTGAGTTGCTGTGGTTGATAATACTTCAAGGGGATTATTGGGTGCATTTGTACCTATTCCAACATAAGCGCTTAATATATTTACTTCATCAACTGATTGATCGTCGAATTCAATTCTACCTGCCAGCGCACCTAAACCTAACCAATCATCGTCTGCAGTGGAGTCTGCAAATACAGCAGCACTTTCCATGGATCCTACTGCAGTGATATCACCAACCCCTGATATTAAGCTGGCTGTTGAACACTCCCAAACAGAACCTGAAGAATTCCAAGCAAGTACCTGGCTGTTTGAACACCCTCCAAGAAGTCTGATACCTGCAGCTGTAGATTCAATTCCTGAATTGGCAGACGTTGTTGTAGTTGTTCCGGAAGTAGTTGCATCTACCGCTATATCGTCAGCGTTAACAGTTATGCCGCTTCCGGCTCCAATGTTTAGAGTTAAGTTACTTACTGTACCTCCGCCCGTTAATCCCGATCCGGCTGTTACACCGGTTGTGGCGTAGGTACCAACATTTATTGAGTCAACAAGTGTTTCGGACCTGCCGTCAAGCAGATCTAATTCAGCCGACGAAATTGTAGCTCCTCCTAAAGATAAAGATCCGCTGCTGCCGCTGTCTGCAAGTGTAAGTAAAGTGTTTGTTCCGTCATTTATCGTTAAAGTTCCTCCATTTCCAATTGAAATATTGGGAGCGGTGCTAACGAAATTTAAATCTTTATCCCATCCACTTTCAATATTAATGGCAGCTTCTGAAGCAGAAGTGCCTGTTATACCGGCGATATTTAATGCGTAAAAAGACTCATCCCCCGAAGGACTACTAACTGGATCAATATCTATCTGAATGCCTGAATTTACGTTTGCAGTGCCGTTTCCAAATTCAGCATTTATAAAAAGAGCGTCTACACCATCTGTTGTTATACCTGCGGTGCCGCCTGTGAGATTAATTGAAACAGCGTCTGCAGTTGGTATTGTATTTGTTGTTACATTTTCTACTTCAAGTTGAATATCGGCTGCATCACCCCTTAGTCTTAATCTGTCTGTTATTGTGATTTTATCTATTATTCCGGAAGAACTTGTGAACGCCCCTGAGCCGGCGCCTCCATCATCGTCTGTGCATGAAACTATTCCTGATGCGTCAGTGGTTAGAACTCCGCCGTTTCCGTAGGTACTGCAATTAAATCCTGAAAGAATCAGTGAAGTATCTCCGTCAGAGTCTAGTATTAAATCACCGGTTCCATTAGGAGATAATGTAAGATTTTGATTGCTTCCTGTTGTTATATCTGTTGAACCGACAGTAGTTATTGAACCGATATTATACAAACCGCCCACAGATCCATTGTCCTGTAAAGTTAATAGAGTATTAGTTCCGTCATTTATTGTCAGTGAAGATCCGTCAGTAATTGTAATTGTTGGAGTTGCAGCACTAAAGTTAATATCACTTGATAAATTTATATTACCGGTCGAATTGACGCTAAAGTATGAAGTTCCTCCTCCGTTATTTGTAATTTTAAATATGTCAACCGACCCACCCGATGCTTGTTCCACAGCTAAACCTATTGCTGTAGAGGAAGTGGGGGTTATAGTCTGTGTTGCTGCCGGATCTGTTACTACACAATCCTCGCAAGATGATGACGATGCCTGCCAAGAGGGCAGTCCGCTCGATACTGTTAGTACCTGGCCGTTGGTTCCTATTGGCAAATTTGATAAAGTATCTGTGGCTGAAGCATAAATTAAGTTGCCTGTTGTAAATGAATCTAATCCTGTACCTCCGTATTCAGGTTCAATTATATTGCCCTCCCATGTTCCCGAATCTATCTTCCCTAATTCTGTTATCTCACTTTGGTCGAGGCTTTGCCATTCACCGTCATCAATCATAAGTATGTTTCCACCGCTGTTATCATCACTGTTATCTCCTAGTGGAATTCCGTTTAACTTTTTAATAACTACGGAGTTTAGCCCTGTTCCTTCGACATCGCCTGCTATGTCAATTTGCTCTTCCAAAGTTTTTTCAGTTGTGAGGTCAATAGCACCAAGGTTCGAAATATTCCTAGATCCAGAAAAAGCTAAATGTCCTAATGTGACATTGCCTGTCCCAAACATTCCGTTTTGATTGTTAGTATTTAGTCCTCCGAATAATTTTGCCAGACCGTCAGCCTGCAGGTCTTTTTCTGCAATAGCATCCTCTTTAAAGTTTACGGGGATGTATAGATTAAATTCAAAATTAGGATTTCTGCTTCTGTTTCCTAGTACATCCGGATTCAGTTGTGAAACCAGCTTTTGAGCGTCGCCTTTGTTATTTAATCCCAAAATACTTAACATACAAGCTTTGGTTTGTTTTTCTTTGGCGCAGGTTAGTAATCCAAAGTATGAAGAATTTACATTTTCAGCGTTTTTCACAATTAGAAAAGCAAGGAACATAGAAAATAAGGTTATGAAAGAATATTTAAACGCGTGGACAGGGTCTCTTACCGGTTGTGTTTTGAATGTATAGGATAGTGTTAGTTCTTCAGTGAATTTGGGTTTTTCCAATAATTCTTTGAGCTTAACTAAGTCCTGAAATTTATATATGCGGTAGTTGTTGGAAAGTCTGTATGATTTTATTTTTCCTTCTTGTTCAAATCGTCTTAAGGTTGATGCAGATATTTTTAGCAAATTAGCAGCTTTAGAAACACTAAATTCCGAAGGGCTTTGAGTACTTAAATTGTAATTTTCAATATCTTGGGCAGACATTTTTCCTATTAACCTTATCAAACCTTGCAGTTGCAATATATGGCAAGGTTATTTATATTTTAAATCGTTGAAAGTATAAGTCAATACTTTATTATCAATAGATGTTAATTTGTGTAACAAAATAGTTCGTTGTGTTACTTTTTGTTGTAGAGAAAAACACATAGCATTGGATAAATATTCTAATCATCTGCAAATATTGGTATAAATATTTCTTCAGCGCGTAGTAATGACATACATAATCATATTTAACTATCGACATAGAAATACATAATTATGAAATAGCTGGCACATAAATTATTTTACCTTTTTAAACAAACAGGTAATATACGTAGATTTAGCAGATACCTTGAATAAATGTTAATAAGAAATATATTGTTTTGATATCAATGTTTTTATTTGGGTTAAACTGTCATAAAAACTATTTAATAATCGGTGATATGCTTAATTTAATGTGCTTTAAAAGAATGCACAAGTTTTGTTAATATTTGATATTATTAATGTATGAAAACTGTACGTCATGTATATATACTTTACTATGCGTTTTCATTTTTGTTAGTGTTTTCGTTTTCTCATTTAGTATCATGTCCCGTTAAAGTTGCAAATGCCGCTGGTTCCACAGGAGTTGCTTTATCTGTTCCGGTTGCTAGTGAGGGAAGTGGGCCGGGAAATATATTAAGCTATATAGACGGAATTTACGTTCTGACTTCTACACCATATGACAACTTTATGTATGGGGTAATTACTGATACTCCGATAATCTCCATAAGAGATCTTGACCTGGGAGAGGACAATTCACGCTTTGTTACGTCATTTGGTGAATCTATGGTAAAGGTTTCTGGGGTTAACGGTTCAATTAAAAAAGGCGAGTACGTTACTAGTTCAAAAATTCCTGGTATAGGTCAAAAAGCTAATAAGAGCGGGTTTGTTTTAGGTTTAGCACTCGAGGATTTTAATGGCTCATCACAATCTGACATAGGTGACTTGTTAGTATTTGTCGATATAAAGTCAGTTTATATCGAAGATACTTCAATTGGTATTACAGAAGTCTTAAAAAGCGGCTCTGGGATACTGTTTTTAACTCCTGTAACAATTTTGAGATATATATTATCTGCTTTGCTTGTTTTAACCGCGTTCGTTATAGGAGTTGTTACTTTTATCAGATCAACGGGAAAGAGTATTGAAGCATTGAGTAAGGATCCACTTGTTAATAGAACCATAAAAATATCAGTGATATACCATTTTATTTTAACCTTAATTGTAATACTGGTAGGTCTGATAATCTCATATTTCATAATAACTTATTAAGTCATTATTAATTATGATACAGTGTCTATCAAGATGTAATAATGTATTATAGTAGCGTAAATGATATCTGTTGTTATTAGTAATTACTAGGACCATTATATTATATAAAGAAATCAATAAAAAAATAAAATATATTGTTAGTCAAAGAATGATAGTAACGTAAAGTATAGTGCAATAATGATCGTGATCAAATAGGATTTACTTGTATACTAAAGAGTACTCAAATCTAACTGTGCAGAAGGACTCATGGTAGAAGACAAAAAGATTGAATTTATCCAATCATTTGAAGCTTTCTGTGGCTTATTATGTTTGATTGAAGAATATAACTCCCGGAAGTTTTCACTCAAATCGGGAGTTTCAAAGCTTAATTTACCAATTATAGTATGTATTACCGGAGCAGTTGGTTCTGTTTTAACTTCAACTCTACCCTTTTTCACCTGGTCTACTGCTTTTTCCACATCATCTGTTACCGTTCCGTTTTTAGGATTTGGCATAACTCCGGCAGGACCTAAAATTCTTGCAGCTTTGGCTAGCTTTGGCATAAATTTCGGTTCTGCAATAAGAACATCAAAATCGTTTTTTGGCTTTAAAATTGATTTTTCCAATTTTTCGATGTCCGTTTCGGATAATTCCAAGTCGGCATTTTGTACTTTCTTGCTTGCTAAAACAGCCACTTTTTTGGTTTTTCCAGTTCCATGTGGGAGAACCAGCGTGAAACGAATATTCTGATCCTGCTTTTTTTTATCAAAGTTTAAGTTCAAGTGAACTTCCAGAGTAGGATCAAACTTAGTTTTTGAGTTTTTCTTGATGAAGTCGATTGCTTCATCAAGCTTATATAATTTAATTTCTTTACTGCGTTTTACTTCTTTTCTCATTTGATGTCTACCCCCATAGATCTTGCAGTTCCTTCAATAATTTTCAAAGCCTGCTCTAAATTTTTGGTGTTTAGGTCGGCCATCTTTAATTTAGCAATTTCTTCAGCCTGAGATCTTGAAATAGAACCGATTTTATCTTTATTAGGCCTGGCGGAACCTTTTTCGGATTTCATAACCTTTAAAATTAAAGAAGAAGTAATAGGGGATTTGGTGATGAAAGTGAAGGATCTGTCTTCGTAAACTGTAATTACTACTGGAATGAGGTCGTCTCCCATCTTTGAGGTTCTGGCATTGAATTCTTTACAAAAATCCATTAAAGGTACACCGTGCTGGCCTAATGCGGGGCCGACAGGGGGAGCGGGTGTGGCTTTTCCGGCTTGTAAATTGAGTTTAACTAAAGCCTTTATTTTTTTAACTTTTTTTGTTGTTTGTGTAGCCATAATACCTCGTTTATATACTCGAAACCTGCAAAAAGTCCAGTTCCACGGGAACCTCTCTACCGAAAACCGAAATTAAAACCTTTACTTTTCCTTGTTCTTCGTTGACCTCATCGACTTTGCCCAAATGCTCTTTAAAGGGGCCGTCTATAATTTTAACGGAATCTCCGACAGAGAACTTAGCCTCAAACTTGGGAGCCTCCATTTTAGTAAATTTCATCAGAGCCCTGACTTCAGATTCGGGAAGTGGAGTCGGATTGTTTCCCATGCCTACAAAACCGGTTACACCTCTTGTGGATCTTACAATATACCAAGCATCGTCATCCATTATCATATTTACAATTACATATCCGGGGAATAGTCTTTCATCCACGGTTCTTTTCTTTCCCTCGGAAATTACCACTTTTTGCTGTTGAGGAATAAATATTTTGAATATTCTGTCGGTAAATCCTCCTGCTTCAACCCTTTGTTTTAAGGTTATTGCGACTTTTTTTTCGTGTCCTGAATAAGTATGTATAACATACCATTTTGCTTTTTCACCTGGACTGCTGTTAATTACAATTACTCCTTCTTCCGCGTTTTCTTCTGAATTTGGGTTTTGATCGTTAGTTGTATTTAAATTTTGCGTTTCCAAATCATTATCTGTCATAGTATTTTAGATTATTTAACTAAAGCCAAAGATAATCCTTCTGAAAATATATAATCTATTCCAGCAACAATTAAACCGACGGTAAAACTAACACCTATTACATATAACGTCAAGCGGATAGTCTGGTCTTTATTAGGCCACTGAACCTTTTTCAGCTCTTCGTAAGCATTCCTTACAAAATTTGTCATTGCTGGATTCTATCATTTTTATAGTATTTTTGAAATATGCGTGTGACAAGTTAAATTGAGGTTTCTGGGGTATTTTGTTTTTTATGGTATTATCTTATTTATGTTAATAAATGCTTTAATTGAGAGTCCGCTGTTATTTATTTTACTTGCTCTCGCCTTAATTCTATCTATAACCGTGCATGAATTTGCTCATGCTTATGTTGCTAATAAATTAGGAGAT
>CAZEAL010000061.1:0-2628 GCA_964510265.1 uncultured Candidatus Saccharibacteria bacterium | reverse complement strand
AGTATCAACCAATATGGCCGGCCGCGGAGTCGACATTATTCTAGGAGGAGATCCGCCAGATCCTAAAGAACAGGAAGATGTTAAAACATTTGGTGGTTTACATGTAATAGGGACAGAAAGACATGAATCCAGAAGAATCGATAATCAGTTAAGAGGGCGAGCCGGCAGGTTGGGCGACTCCGGTTCTTCAAGATTTTTTGTTTCATTGCAGGATGATTTGATGAGAATTTTCGGCGGCGCACAAGTTGAAAGTTTAATGAACAGATTTGGTATGGATGAAAATACACCATTGGAATCGTCTTTGGTTTCCAGAGCGATTGAGAATGCCCAAAAAAAAGTTGAAGGTTTTAACTTTGACAGAAGGAAGCACGTGGTTGAAATGGATGATGTAATTAATTCTCACCGAGATGTCGTTTATAAATTAAGAAGGCGAATATTGGGTTTTGAAAACGGAGATCATGACCACAAAGAGTGGTTTATTGGCAAATTAAAAGAATTTTCAGAATTTGATGAAGAAAACAGCTGGATTAAGCATGAGTCAAAACTCGGAGAGAAAATTTGGTTAAATATTGTTGCCCAATTGAGTCTTCCAGTTGTGGATATGCTTTGGATGGAGCATCTTGTTGATATGGACCAGGTGCGGGAAGGGATCGGACTGCGCGGATATGCGCAAAGAGATCCGATGGTTGAATATAAACGCGAAGGTCATGAGAGATTTGATACTTTAGTCACAAATATGTATAAGTCTATTTCTGAGAGATTAACTAAAATAGCGAATATTGATGCGGTTTCTAAAAGTAAAAGGGATATGGCCGCTGCACCCGGAGTTTCGTATCTGCATGGGGAATTGGAAAGCGGAGTCAGCACAGAAGGCAGTGAACTCGCCGCTTCCGGAGCATCTTCCTCCGGTTTAAGAGTCCAGGAGATAAAATCCGGTGTAAAAAAAGTCGGACGAAACGATCCATGTCCGTGCGGAAGTGGAAAAAAATTCAAGAACTGTCATGGAAAAAATACCTAATCTAAAAATAGAAAAGTTTCTAAGTAAAATCCATGAGATATATCCGGATAAATTTTTTGAAGTTGAAAAGTATTTTTACAATTACCGACCAGTTACGTTTAGAGTAAACAATCTTAAACTGGAAAATAACTCTGCTGAGCAAATACTTAATAAATTAAAAGATTATGGATTTGAAATAGAAAATGGACCGATAAAAAACTCCTTTATTTGTAAATTAGGGAAAGCGGAGATTAAATTGTCCGAAACGGAAGAATTCAATAACGGCCTGATCTATATTCAAGGACTGTCAAGCATGTTTCCTGTGATGTTAATGAATTTAGAAAAAGGTCAAAATATTTTGGATATGTGTGCTTCCCCCGGAAGTAAAACTTCTCAAATTGCAGCCGAGCTGAATAATGAATGTTTCATAACAGCGATCGAAAATAATAAAAAAAGATATTACATTCTGAAAAAAAACATGGAAACTTTAGGAGTTAAATGTGTTAATGCCGTGTATGATAATGCTGTTACACTGCCGTTAAAATACCCCGATTTATTAGAAAGTTTTGACAGAGTATTACTGGATGTTCCCTGTTCAAACGAAGGTTCGGTATACCTTCAAAATCCTAAATCGATTGAAAAGTGGAATTCAAAAATTGCGAAAAGACTATCTAAATTGCAAAAAACACTATTATATTCAGGAATATCTTTGCTCAAACCCGGCGGATCTCTTCTTTATTCCACCTGTACATACAGTATTGAGGAAAATGAAGAAGTTATAAATTGGGCGTTAAACAAATTCGGGAATTTGAAAGTTGAGAAAATAAATATAGACATTGAAAATACTGTGCCCGGATTTACAAAGTGGAAGGAAGATGTTTTTGAGGAACAATTAGCAAACACAATCAGAATAATTCCGACGGATTTATTTATAGGTTTTTATATTGCTATGCTTAAAAAAACTATTTAATAGTGTCTAATTTACTCAATAGATTAATAGCTTTTTCATAATCGGGTTTTACTTCCAAAGTTTTATTTAAATAATCTACAGTCTTAGCATAATCGTTTCTTTGAATTTCAATTGTGGCTAGTCCAAACCACGCTTGATATAAGGTTGGATTTAAATCTGTGGCTTTTTTAAATCCCAACTCAGCAAGTTCATAATTTTTCTGAACTAAATAAACTCTTGCTAAATTATGATATGCGAATGAGTATGAAGGATTGATTTTTATAGCGTTAGAAAAATTTAAGGCTGCATTCGGAAAATCATTTTCCTTGTAGTAAGTCTCCCCCAAATTATTGTAAACTTTCTCGGGAAAAGGCGTTTTATTTACTGTTGAAGCCCACAGACTTTTTTCACTTTGCCAATCGTTATTTCGTGTAATAACTATATAAGAATAAAGAACCAACAATATTAAAGTTGATATTAAAGGAAGTTTTTTTAAACCATATTTATCTGAAACTCCTAGAATTATTTTCGTAATAATTACAGAGTAAAATACCACGGCTAAATATAAGTATCTCTCCGCAGCTACCCAAGTGACCATTTGAGGAGCAAAAACCGGAATCAAAGACACATAAATCAAAAACATTAATAAACTCATCTTCCGGTTGTAGAAGAATAAAAATAT
>CAZEAL010000060.1:0-3821 GCA_964510265.1 uncultured Candidatus Saccharibacteria bacterium | reverse complement strand
TGACGCCCCAAAGCTTGATATCTACTATCCACAAAACAATTTGCTGTTAGAGCAGGATATTTTAGATGTGACTGGTAAAACGGATATAGATTCCGAAGTATTTATAAATAATCAGAAAATTATACTAAATCCGGACGGGAGTTTTGCCACTTCTATAAAATTGAAAGAGGGGATTAATAGTTTAAAGATTACTACTATTAATAAGTTATTAAAAAAAACGGAAATGATCAGAACGGTAATTTACCGACCAAGTAAAGTAAACATGGAAAAACCTGAAGAATCAACAGGATCTACGGAATCGACCCCGCCTGAAGGCACACCTCCTAGTATTAAAGAGATACTTCAATAAGATTAGTAATGTTTTATTATGGAATTGTTTACTCAATGTGATATTCTATTGGCATGTCAAGAAAAAATAGGAGTGCGGAAAAGAAACTGAGAAGGGAATTGGAAGCTTTAAAGGCACAATTAAAATCAAACACCGTGTTGAACGTGTCCCAGCAGCAGCATTCAGCTCCAACAGTCAGCCCTTCTTCAAATTCGGATAAAAAGGTTACTAATAATTATGAACTATCAATCGGGTCTATAAAAAAAGATTTAGTTAAAACTTTTTTGTTTGCTGTTTTTGCACTTTTTGTGATTGTAGCTTTGAAAATAAAAGGAATTTAGCTGTGATTTTAAGGTTTTATTTAAGTGTTATAGTTGAGAGAAAAGTTTAATAACTTAATTTAACCTCTGCATCTATAAACTCCTCGAGCCCACCGTCCAATACATATTCAGGGTTTGTGCTTTCAATATTCGTTCTTAAATCTTTTACTAATTTATAAGGGTGTAAAATGTAGTTTCTGATTTGATTACCCCATCCAGGTGTTCTGTAGTCACCCTTTAATTTTCTTTTTTCATCATCAATTTTTTGCAATTCAATGGCGTAAAGTTTTGACCTAAGCACCTGCATTGCCTTTTCTCTGTTTTTGCCTTGGTATCTTTCGGTTTGATTTTCCACTATAATACCGGTTGGAATGTGTTTTATTCTGACGGCGGTAGAAACTTTATTAACATTCTGACCTCCGTGGCCCCCCGATCTGAATGCTTCAAATTCAATGTCTTCCGGCTTTATTTCTATTTCCACATCGTCTTCTATAACTGGGATTACTTCAACCAGAGCAAAAGAAGTCTGCCTTAAATCATTAGCATTAAAAGGGGATTGTCTTACCAGTCTGTGTACTCCGGATTCGTTTTTTAGAAAACCGTAGGCGAATTTCCCTTTTAACTCAATTGTAACTGTTTTGATTCCCGCTTCTTCACCCGGAGTGCTGTTTATCAATTCAGAATCCCATCCGTTTTTTTCTGCGTATCTCATGTACATACGCAAAAGCATCTCTGTCCAGTCCATAGCTTCCGTCCCACCCTGGCCTGCGTGAATTGAAAGCAGGGCATTATTCTTATCGTGCTTTCCCGATAAAAATGTTTTAAATTCAAGTTTTTTTATCTCTTTCTCAAATTCACTTTCGTTTCCCTCTTCAGCAATTAGTTCGAGCATTTCGTAATCTTCAACATCTTTCTGCAAGGAAGACAGGTCCTGTGAAACTTTTTGTCCTTCTTCCCAGTCTTTCCACAACGACTCATCGTTTAACCTTTTTTTTAATTCGGTGATTTTCTCTCTTTTTTCTTCTATATATAGGGTTTTTTTCAGCTCCTGGAGCTTTTTTTCAAGTTTTTCGTTCATAACTTAGGGAATTATAGCGTTTATTTGTAGTGGTGGCTAACCGAAAAAGCCAATTGTTATCCTATAGTTGATATGTGGCTTTAAAGTTATAAATTCCGATTTTTATTGATTAAAAACTTCCAAACCGAGAGAAACTCTATCGCCCATTTTAAATTCCTTAGATATCATTTTTACAGCCAAATAAGATTCTACCGTATCTTCAATTACTCTGGATAAAGGTCTGGCTCCCCATTGCGGATTATAGCCTCTGCTGATTAATTCGTTTATTAACTCGGGTTTAAAGAAAACGCTTATTCCTTTTTCTTCCGCCGTTTTTTTAATTCTGCCAAGTTGAAGTAGGGTGATTTTTTGAAGCGAATCCATGTTCAGCGGTCTGAATACTATTATTCCGTTGAACCTGTTTAAAAATTCCGGAGCGAATTTTTCTCTGACTTCGTTCATAGCTACTTCCTGCATTTCCTCAAACAATCCGTTTCTGTTTGATATTTCTTGTATCGCTTTGGTTCCAACATTACTTGTAGCAATAATTATAGTGTTTGTAAAATCTATTACTCTGCCTGTTGAATCAGTAATTCTTCCGTCATCTAAAACCTGTAGGAATAAAAGTAAGATATTTGGGTGGGCTTTTTCAATTTCGTCGAGAAGTATTAAAGCAAATGGGGCAGATCTGACTGCTTCGGTCAAGATTCCCTTTGATCTGCCATCCGGAGTTCCGATAAGTCTATTTATGCTATCCAACTGCTGATATTCGCTCATATCGACTCTGATCATTGTTTTTTCATTTCCGAAATATGTCATTGCCAGTGCTTTAGCAGTTTCGGTTTTTCCTACGCCTGTAGTTCCAACGAATAAAAAGCTGGCAATCGGTTTGTTTTCATTTCTAATTCCTACTCTGGCTCTTTTTAATGCCTTGCCGATTTGAGTGATTGCCTGATCCTGCCCGATAACTCTTTGCTTCATTTCATTTTCAATGTTTAAAAGTTTTTCCGATTCATCTTCAGATATTGCGGTTACCGGTATGTGAGTCATTTCCGAGATTTCTCTTGCTGCTTCTTCGGCTGTTAGATATTTTGTAGTTTTTACAACTGAAACAACTGTTCTATTTAAAATATCTATTCCTTTGTCAGGAAACACTCTGTCATGCATTAATTTATCGGATAAATCAATTATCTTTTTTAAAGCTGGCATTGTAATAGTAATATCGTAAGTTTTTTCCAAATCCCTTCCGAAATTTTTCAATACCTCCAGAGTTTCTTCTTTAGTTGCGGGTGGTATTTCTATAATATTGAATAACCTTGAAAAGGCTCCGTTGGGTTCTATATATTTTCTGTAATTTTCTATATTCGTAGCGCCTATAAACTGGATTCTTCCCGAAGATAAGTGTGGTTCTAGAATGGAGAAAGCGCTTGAAAGCTCCCCATTTTGATCTCCGCTGCTGGCAACTAAATTATGAATTTCATCAATGAATAATATAATATCTCCGGATTTTTCAGCCTCGTCCATAATTTTTTTAAATCTCAAAGCGAGATCACCAGGTGTTTTAGTTCCGGCTATCAATGATCCAGACTCAAGGCTTATAATTCTTTTGAATTTTAAAGAACCGAATTCTGTACCTTTTATAACTTTGTAGGCAATATTTCTTACTACCGAAGTTTTCCCGCTTCCGGGTTCACCTATGATTAAAACATTTACTTTGGACCCGCTTAATATTTCCGCAATTTTCTGAATTTCTTTTTCGTGGATTATATAATTATCGGACCGGGTATATTTGGCTTTTTTTGTAAAATCTTCCGAAATTGAATTTAACTCCGGAGTTACACGTCCAGTCAATCCTTTTCCGATCCCTCCCATAGGAGGCATTACGTAGTCATCCTGCCAAAAATGTTTTCTTGATGCATCTTCTCTAGGTCTCACAATCCAATCTACAGTTGATTCAATATTTTGGAGAGAGGAACCATATGTTGAGAGAATTTGATCTATCTTAGGTATATTGGCTAGGAAAGCATAAAACAAATGTTCTGTTTCAACATACCTGCATTTATACTTTATAGACAGTCTGTGAGCAGCCGAAGCAACATCAAAGTTGTTCACCTGC
>CAZEAL010000059.1:0-3032 GCA_964510265.1 uncultured Candidatus Saccharibacteria bacterium | reverse complement strand
TCTTTCCATTCACCAATATCAATATGCTCTAAGAATAAGTTAGGATTTAAAGGTGAATAATCTCTATCTTCAACTTTTAATTCACCGACTCCTATTTCTTTATTATTTACATTTAATGTATAAGCCCCGTTTTTTGGTATTTTAAAGTCAAAACAATACTCCCCGCAATTATCACCTATTACCTTAGTAATTAATTCATTATAACTTTCTTTTAATTTTAAAAGTCTTTGGTCTTTTGAAATATCAAAATCAGTAGTGGATAAGTAAGCAAAGGATCTTTCAAAATAACGTATAAATTTTTTGAGCAATCCAGTATAGGTTTCATCCGGATCATTAGTTGGATAAGAATTAATAATTTCAAATCCCTCATTTATATTAGAAATATAATCGTTCAGCAAACTGTCTTTCTGTTTGTTGGAGAGATCCTTAGAGTACTTTCTAATTTCTTCTATTCTTTTAGATGAAAACCAGATGTATCTATCAAGTTTTTCCAATTTTGAAAACCTAAGAAGCTCGATTTTCTCGACTAATTTTACGAATTTATATTCCAAACTAGCCGGTGATACGTTTACTTCAGGCCAAAACCACCCTTCTTCCCATTCTACCCTTTCTGGAAAAAATAATGGCTCTACCTGTTTAGGATATAAAACGTAAGTATTTGAAAAATCAATTAATGAATCATTTATAAAATCTTTTTTAAATGAGTCATATTGACCAAGTAAAAATAGTGTGTTATTCCCAAATCCTTCCCGATTGTAAATTTCCGAAAGTTTATAGGTGTCGCCGGTTGAATAAATTATTTTGTTAGGCGAAAATATAATTGGATTGATATAATCTTGGTTGATTGTAAACAAACTCAAAGCCGGCTTATTCTCCAATTCTGTATAAAACATCTTTTTATCATTAGGAAAAGGTGTGTCATTGGGTATACTTTTTAAATATTCGGCATCTAATATCCCAAAATCTTTAACTTTTTGGACTCCCATATTCCCAAGAATACTCAATGTTTCCGAAGGAGACATATTTCTACCGCTATATCTCCAATCCAAATCATTCTCCAGCAATATATACCTTATACCTAAAAATCCTAGAAAATATTGATTCGGGTTTTTATTATTATAGATACTGTCAATTATCATTCCGATATCACCGCCCGTAGATGCCAAAGGATTCCTGACCACATAGTTATATGGTCCTACAAAATTTACGGCTACATCATCAGCTGATGTAAATCCGTGTGGCCAATTCCATGCGGTACCATAATTAACTTTCGGAAATGTAATTATCTTTTCTCCTTTAATGGAGTTTTCGACTAAGTAATTTTTAAATTCCCTCCAATAATCGGGAATTTGTATTCTAAATGTCCGCATATTTCCGTTCCACTTAGTCCACACATGCTCGCCTAAAAGCACAGGTTTTATACTTATAAGACAAAGAACCATTAATCCGCCAAAAACAAAATATTTTGTTCTTTTATTAAGGGTTTTCTCTAAATTAAATAAAGAAAAATAAAGTAATACTGATATAGCAAGCACATAAATTAATTCAAACTTTGTAAATGGCTCTCTGAATATTTTAAAACCAAATAAGTTTTCATAAAGAATCCTGTATACAAATCCAAAAGGCAATCTCGACCCTCCGACAAATAATAAACTTAACAACGAAAGTACTAAAAAATATAATCTGTATTTCATAACGTCTGCTGAAGTTTTGTTAAATGGATTAAATAATGCAATACCTACAACCAGATAAGTTACTAAAACTACAATGAAGTTATCAAAATAATTATTAAAGGGGTAATAATAATATAGAAAGTGCTTGGAATACCAAGCCCACTGACCTAAAAATCTTAGATTCATAAAGGTATTACCGACCCCAGTTGCACTAAACCAATTAATATTGAATACCGAGGAAGCGCTTGTAGTAAAATACTTCAATAACGGGAAAATCCACCAAAGATTTAAAAATACCCATAATACATAATAAGCCAAGACATTTTTTACCTTGAGCTTATTCAACTTTTTACAACTGAACAAGACGTATAAAATTTGGGGTATAAAAATTGTTACAGCTAACGGAATATTAGAGTTTATTGGTGAAAATATTACTGATAACAAACTTAATTTAAATAAGGTTACTAAGTCAAAACTATCAGAATTAAACAATTTTAAAAAATAATATAGCGCCAAAGGAAGATAAACAGCATTCATCAAAGGAAAAAAAGAAAACGGATCTAATGAGGAAAAAGCATTTAAGGCATAAATTATTACAGCCGGTACAAGTGCAAAAATAGAAACTTTGGGTGAAATATATTTAATTATTTTATAAAATGCGACATATCTGAATAAATAAAGTAAGTATAAAATTAACCTTTGAGCAAGTGGACCCGATAAGAAACCCAGTACTACGGAATATAACTGCATCCCTAAAGTATCTGGCATGGCAAAGTTTATACTTCCAAACGGGTGGATCAGATTATTCCAATAATAAGGGAACATCTTTTGAGTTTCGAGCTGTAGATAAATATAATTATCACCTCCGGCAAGGTATTCAGAATTTCCAAACAGAATATTCAAATGGAATAATTCAAAGACAAGAAGTACCAACAGCAGTAACAATCGACTATTTATGATATTTTTGACTAAAGTCAAATTCATTTATTTACTTTTGGAATACCAAGCTCAAGTAATGCTAAAAACTTATGAGGTATTAAATACATACTTTTCATAACCTCATAATCGCCCTTTGTTCTTACTCTTTGAATTCCTTTTCTTTTCCGTAGAGTAGATTTAAAGTTTCTTATATTCCAAGTATAAGCTTTTATATACGAATCGTATGCAGAATTAAACTGTCCGGTCAAAGTTAAAGCTAAAAACTCTGCCAGATTAATTAACATATAATAAGGCAAAACCCAGAGTATGTTCCACCAGCTGTAATTCTTTAATATATTTCTAATTATATTTCTCTCAGCCATAAATCTTCTTTTTGATGTTGTCACGTATTTTTGATCTTTAGTAGGATAACCTCCGATT
>CAZEAL010000058.1:0-8248 GCA_964510265.1 uncultured Candidatus Saccharibacteria bacterium | reverse complement strand
TTGCTTTGTTTTGGACCCAAACTTTAAAAGGAAGTTTGGATTTTTCCTGAAGTTCATCTAAGTTCCATCCATCAGCTTTTAAAGCTTCCACGGATTTTTGCCCAATTCCCCGCGGCGGTATATTTATAATTCTTTCCCACGATACCGAATCTTTTGGGTTATGAACCACCCTCAAAAATGCCACAGCATCTTTAATTTCTTTTCTCGCGTAAAACTTTAACCCCCCTACTATTCTGTAAGGAACATTAGCTTTTATTAAATGTTCTTCAATGTTTCTGGATTGTGCATTGGTTCTGTATAAAACAGCAAGATCCCGATAATCTTTTCCAAAGGCTAAGTGATTTAGAATTTCTCCGACTACGAATTCGGCTTCTTCAAAATCCGAAGATCCCGTATAAGTTACTATTTTTTCTCCTTCTTTATTTTGGGTCCACAAATCGAGCGGAATGTGTGTGGAGTTGTTTTTTATAATATTTTTGGCGGCGTCTAGAATTGTTTGAGTTGATCTGTAATTTTGTTCAAGGTTGTAAACCATGGTGTCAGGGTAGTCCATTTGGAAATTCAGAATATTGCGGTAATCGGCGCCCCTAAAACTATAAATTGCCTGCGACATGTCTCCCACTACAAATAAATTTCCGTGTTTTTCCGCTAGTAGTTTCGTCAGCACATATTGAGATTTGTTTGTATCCTGGTACTCGTCTACTAAGATATATTTGAAATAGTTTTGATATTTTTCGAGGACCGCAGGATCTTGTCTAAAAAGTCTTACTGTTTCTTTTATTAAGTCGTCAAAATCCAGAGCATTGTTAAGCCTTAGACGTTTTTGATACTCGGGATAAATTTTGGCAACAGTTTTTTGAAAGTAACCGAACGCAAATTTTTCGTATTCTTCCGGTTCCAGTAGTTCGGATTTCGCGCTGGAAATGGTTTCTAAAACCGCGTAAGCATTGAATTTTTTTGTGTCGATCCCAAAATCTTTTTCGATTCCCTTTATAAGGGAAACCTGATCGTCCGTATCATAAATTACAAAGGAGGGGGGAATGCCGGTGTTGAACCCGTCTCTTCTCAAAATGCGCGAGCAAATTGAGTGAAATGTTCCGCTCCAGGTTAGTTTATATATAGTTTCCGAGGATCTTGGCGAGGTTTTGTGCACCGGCTTTTGAGCCTGTTCACTTTGACCGCCATGTATTTGTCCAAGCAGCTTATTTACTCTCTCTTTAATTTCACCCGCGGCTTTATTTGTAAATGTTACGCACAAAATATTTGATTCGTGAATTCCGTGCTCCTTTATTAAACTGGCTACTCTGTGAGTGAGAACTCTGGTTTTTCCACTGCCGGGTCCCGCAACAACCAGCGCCGGACCATTTAAATGTTTAACAGCCTCTATCTGCTGAGGGTTTAAGTTTTGATATAGTTTGGAAGTTTCGTTTGATTCACTTATTTTTGACATGGACTAAGTAATAATAACACTTTTAGGTTTCGTAGAAAATTCGGTTTGGTTGCTTTAAGGGATATTTCAGTATTTATAATGTTATAGAGCCAAAAACTCATAACTCTAAAGTTTTTTCCTTATTTTTGTTATATATATACGCATTTAGGATATCGAATTTGCATGGAGTTATTGAAATGTATCCTGCAAACAAAGCTTTGGTGTCGTAGGACTCATCCAGCACAGGCGAGTTTACTCTGTCTCCTTCGTATGAAAACCATTTTTTGGCTAAATTCTTGGAAATAGAATAATCATAAGCCAGAGTCAGATCATATACAGGCCGTGTGAACTTTGCCTTGTTACTTTTTTCTTTGGGCAGATTTACGTTTAAAAGAGGCGTGCCCCAGAAATTATTTTTAAACGCCATTTCAATGAGTTTTACACATGTCTTTCCCGGATATTCGCTTATTTCGCTTAAGTCTTCGTTTCCGTTATGTTTTTTTGTCCAATGTTCGTAGCTCAAGTCCCAATTTAAAGCTATTGCGTTTTTGCATAACCCGATTCCCAGTGCTCTTAGGGTAGCGGCTACTGTTCCTGAAGTAAAGGTTGCAGTTCCGAGATTTGCTCCCATATTTATTCCGGAAATTAATAAGTCGAACTTCTTACTGTCAAAGTAACTTAATGCCAATTCCATCGAATCGGAGGGAGTACCGTTTGCTATTAGGGCTTTTACACCGTCGACTTCACTTTCCTCCCAACTAAATCCCTCTAAAGTAATTTTTCCACTGATTCCGCTCATTTGCTCTTTTGAGCCAGCGATATACAATTCATAATTATTCTTTAGCAAATTAATAAGTGCTCTTATTCCTATTGAGTTGTATCCGTCGTCGCCTGTTATTAAAATTTTTTTCATAATTTTGCACAAAATTGCTTTGCGTAAGCAAAATTTTATATTGTCTTGTTACCGTTATATTTAATATGTTACAGTTATATAGTGAAGGATTATCCTTCTGCTGGAGCCCGCGCTCTCGAGGTCTGCCGGTTAATGAAGACCGAATAATAAGTTAAGTATATATGAATAGAGATAATAATCCTATATTTTTAGTTTTCCTGGTTCTGCTGGTTATAGGTGTTTACACCATGGACATACTACTGCTGGTCGATATGCTTCCTAAAACCGTTGATACCGACAAGAGTGTAGTACAGCTTGTGAATTTGAGGGTTAGAGATAAAATTGTCAGGGCAGAGCTTGCCGATACTCCGGACAGGAGGACTACCGGTTTGATGTTCAGAGAATTTATGGAGAAAGACAGCGGTATGTTTTTTGTATTTTCATCAGCCGGTCTGCACTCTTTTTGGATGAAAGACACAAAACTGCCATTAGATATTTTATGGCTGGATGATAAATATAAAGTTATTTATATGAGGCAGAATGTTCAGCCTTGTGATGAATTGGCTACACCTGTATGCCCCTCATATGTTCCCGAAAGTAAAGCAAGATACGTTTTGGAAGTCAATGCGGGTTGGGTTGGAAAAAACGGAATTATGTTAGGAGATCAGTTCAAGGTTTTGTAAATAACTCTATTCCTCGGTTCCGCTAGGTATATCTTCAGAATAAACATCAAGTAAGTAATTTTCAAAATCATTAAAATCTTTGAATTCATCCGGCGTGTCTTCCGGAAGGTCGGCCGATGATGGAAGAGTTCTGGGGTCGACGTCCCTTCTAATTACCTGTTTTGAAAGAACGTCTTCATTAGCGCTTTTCTTTACCTGTAAAAGGCCAAGAGATGTTATTGGCAGTGCCAGAATACATAATAAAAGTACAATCAGCATTAAGTCAGTGATTAATTTTCCGGTTTTTAAAGCGGCCTCGAGTTTTTTCATCTGCTTTCCTCAAAACTTAATACAATTTCCTCTTCCGTTTGGGTTTCTATATCGGGATCTTTTATTTTCATTTCACTTTCCACGTCCAAAATAAAAAACACGGTTGATAATGTCGTAAGAATTAATGAAGAATAAAAAACCCACGGATAAATCATTCCGAATATACTCATAATACCTGTGACAAACATTAATAAATATGAATAAGACATCCAAATTGCGCCTTGAGAATACAGATCAAAACTTCCTTGGATAAATGTTGAAAGTCTTAGTGAGAACAACCTGGCGGTCATTTTTGGTGATATATGTGAATCATGAAAAACCATTGATTTTAAAAGTATGTAAAAGAGTCCTACGGCCAAGGCGGCTACCATAACGAAAGTTGAGTACGAACTGATTCTTACGTATTCTTCAGTGTTATCAAACACGAATCCGGTGGGTCCCACAGTAAAGACTATACCTAAGTATCGGCTGATTCCTACTGTAGCAACTATTTTTACAGTAAGTAGAAATATTGCGGGAACAATAGCTTGGTCTATTAATTTAATTAATATTCTAGAGAACATATGGGCAGGATCTAACTAGTTTTATGATAATACTTTATGTGTGAGCAATCAACTTATTAAGGCTTTTCCCCATAATAAACCACACTTTGTTCTCTGGCATCCTCTGATGGGTAGTCGTATTCGGAAACTACTACTACTGTTTTAAAACCTCTTTCAGCCATAAGTCGGGCAAATTTATCTCTGTGTGGCAGGCTTAAACCAACTTCATCCCAATTTCCCTCCATGCTTGCAGAAAGTATTACCAATTTACCCCCGGATTTTAATGCCTTATAAGATTGCTCCAGTAAATCTGATGGTTTCACGCCTTTTTTTCCTTCGACATCTAAAGGTAAGTATTCGGTAGCTATACAATCTAATGACCCTGCAGCGTAAGCCCTATCTAAGTGAGCAGCGTCAATGATAAAATCTGCGTGCTCTCCAGGTGCTTCCTGTATGTCATACGACACATCAACCGTTTTAAATCCTGCATGCCTCCACTTCCGAGTGTTTTGTCCTGCTCCAAGCAACACTTTTTCTTTGTCCGGTTGTCTGTCGGTTAATAATTCAGTACATTCATCTATGATTCTTAGATAGTCTGTTTTCCAACCTTCGTTTTTTAAACGCCCCGCAGTTTCATCTGAAATAATGTGGAACGCTTCATCTTGTGCCACTTTACCATTATACTTTTTAGTAGATTATTATGAAAGCAATCAAAGTTCTAATTAATGTGTTAGTTTTTTTTACCCCTTTAGTGTTTGTTACCAACACTAATGAATTATATGAGTTTCCGAAAATGTATTTTGTTTATTTTATGGGAATCACGACATTTTTTATTTTCTGTGTTTTGCTTTTATTTTCTAAAATTAAATTTAAATCTCCTTCTATTCCGATTTTGTTTTACTTGAGCACGACAATTATTTCCACGATTTTTTCTTCTCATTTGTATACTTCGGTGTGGGGGTACTATACTCGATTTAACGGCGGTTTGATTTCGATAATGGTTTTTGTAAGTATATATTTGGTTGTTTCTTCCGTATTGAAAAAAGATGATGTTTCAAATATTCTTTCTCTTTTAATTATTAATTCAATTCCGGTCAGTATTTTTGGTATTTCACAGCATTATGCGGGAGTAACAAGAATTTATACAACTATAGGGCAGCCTAATTGGGCAGCGGCTTACATTGCCATGATCATACCATTAACTATTTTTAGATATTTTAGGGCCAACGACAGAGGTGTTTTTTTGTTCGGCGTTATTTATTTGCTGGAGTTCGCCTGTCTTTGGTTTACATATTCGATTTCAGGGTTTCTGGGATTTTCAGCCTCAATGATTGTGCTTTTTGTTTTAAACAGAAAAGAATTTTTGAACAAACGCGTATTTGTAAAAGCCGTACCGATAGTTGTATTATCCGTACTAATTGCTGTATTGAATTTGGGAGTTTTCAGGCAGAGGATAGAAGATATTCTTATCGATGTTCGGAAAGTTGCCTTCACATCTGTATATGCTTTGGAAAATGTCTCGGCTGTCAGCAATAATTTATCCGATCCCGGATTTATCAGAACCGGTCTGTGGGAGGGAACTTTAAAGTTGGCAACCTCTTCCCCCAAAGTTTTATTGGTGGGTACCGGGCCGGAAACTTTTCCATATGCTTTTCAACCTTTTAGACCGAAAGTTTTAAACTACTCTTCCGAATGGGATTTTGTTTTTAATAAGCCGCATAATTATTATTTGGAAATTTTAGCCACGATGGGTATTTTGGGACTGGTTTCTTATGTAATATTAATGTTAAAAGCCTTGAGGACTAAGCTTCCTTTTTTGGTTCCGTCATTAGTTTCATTATTTGTATCTAATATTTTCGGTTGGTCGACAGTAGCAACCGCGCTGGTTTTTTGGATTTATCTGGCGGTTATTGATATGGAACCTGAAAAGAGTATCTGAAGAAATGAAAGAATTTGAAGAAAATAGATAAAGGAAGAAATTAGTAAATAGAAGGGATTCAGAAGAACAAATTTAGAATAGAGAATACACTTATGACTAAAGTGATAAAGATAATTATAGGAACGTTATTTTTAATATTTATATATTACGTTGCTTTTAACAGTTTTTACACAAAGTATTCTGCTGATGTTTATTTTTCAAATTCGGAGAAACTATTAGAAGAGTTTGAATTGGAGAAAGCGTTGAATAATGCAACTTTATCTATTAAAAGCAATCCTTTAGAACCCAATTACTACAAACAGAGGGCAAAAGTGTATTTAACGATGGCCGCTGTTTTGGGTGATGAATATAAAACTGAGCTGAAAGAATCAGCTCTTGATGATATGTACATGGCTTATAATATTAATCCGAATAATCTTGTAACTGTTAGAAACCTTGTTCCTCTTTTTTATTTTTTATCGGTGAAAGAATTCACTTTGAGCGTCTCCAATGAAAATATAGACCAGGCATTTTTGCCTGAAACCAAAAATTTTTATGAAAAAATCAAAAACATTTCTCCGAATGATGCGGGGGTATATGTATTATTAGCTAAATACGAAAAAAGATTGGGTTTGAATGACGAATATAATGCCAGCGTAAAAATTGTTGAAGAATTAAGACCGGATCTTTTGGAATGGCACGAGAATTTTAAGTAGTTGAGGTGCTTTCTTTAACCTCTATATAAGCTTTAGATACCCATCCTCGCACTGTTTCCGAAACTTCTATTTTTGCCCAGTCTCCCTTTTCCTCTAAAATCGGAAATGTTTCACCCACGTTAACTCGTGTAACTTCCTTTCCGTTAAGGCTGGCGTCGTCTCTAACTCTTAACCATCCCAATCCCGTTTCTTTTATTGTGGCGGTTTTTCCACCGGCTACTGCTGTACCAGTTAATGTCTTATAAGCTTCCGTGGCTTCGGCTGTCAAGCCTTCTCCGTCGGATTTTCTGCCCAAATACCCGCCTTTTTTAGCCTCTTTTAATTGTTCAAGTCCTTCGGAGTTCACGATTTTGTCGCCACCTCCGGTAAATAAATTCCCTTTGTAGTCTAAAAAGTAGTCAAAAACTTTTTCTTTATTTATTCCCAATCCTGCTAAGTTGACTCCGCGAGTTTCATTCCAGTAAACAATTGATCTTACCCAGCCTTCTGTATCTGCGGTTAATAAAGTGTTTTCGGAAGACAGATTGAATAAGTTTTCCGATCCTTCAAATGCCTCAACTCTTGACGGGACGGGCATTGGGAATAGTTTTGCGGATATATTTAGAGTCAGGCCCTTTTGAGTTTTTATTCTTAATACTTGATCTTCATATCCGGGATTCGAAACTTTCAATTCGTATTCACCTTCGGATAATTTATCCGACGTGAAAGGAGTTTTTCCGAGTTCGGTGTTGTCAATAAAAACGGAAGCGTCGGCCGGATCTGATATAACGCTGACAATTGGTTGTCCGTCATTTTTTTCCATCCATAAGTTCTGTCCAGCTGAGAATAATTCCGAAGTTCCCAAATCCCTATTCAAGACTACTTGTACACTGGGTAAAAAGCTCACGGAGGTTTCATAAGTCCGCGTACTTGTTTTTATGCTTATTTTGTTTTCTCCGACTTTTACTTCTCTTGATTCATATGGTGTAGTGCCTGCGTATTCGCCATTGACGTATACCTCTGCCGGGTTTTGGGTAACCACGTTAACTGCGCCTCTTTCCTGTGATTTCGATATATTTTTTACGATATTAATGGAGAAAAATACTATTATTACTAGTCCAATAATTGCGGCGATATATGTTATTAAGTTGGATTTATTAGATGTGTTCATTTTTTGTGACTGAATCGAAGATATCGGCACTAAATTAAAGTTAGCATAGAGGTGGTAAAATATCAATATTCATACCAGAATTTTGGTAGGGATTTTATGTGCATTAGCGGGCGTTTTATACCAAGGATTCGGATTCTTTTGTTTGCCGAGTAAGAAGACATGTAAATTACGGCCTGGTAGCCAAGTGGTAAGGCGTGGGTCTGCAAAACCCTTATGCGCGGGTTCGATTCCCGCCCAGGCCTCCAGTTTTTTTATTGTGAAATTGCACCCCTAGTTTAATTGACGGACTTTATTTGTTTTCAATAATGTAATTCTTTGATTCAAGTCCATACTTATGCTAAATTTTCACTATCAATATGGCGAAAAATTTAAGCACCGAGGAAATTCTCAAAAAGTATCTTTCATTCTTTAAATCAAAAGGTCATAAACAGGTACCGAATGTTTCTTTAGTTCCCGAAGGAGATTCCACTCTTTTATTTGTAAATTCGGGGATGTTTCCTCTGGTTCCGTATTTATCCGGGCAGCCTCACCCGTTGGGAAAAAGGTTAGTAAATGTTCAGCGGGCTGGTAGATTTCAGGAGGATCTGGAAGAGGTTGGGGATCACCACC
>CAZEAL010000057.1:0-2491 GCA_964510265.1 uncultured Candidatus Saccharibacteria bacterium | reverse complement strand
CGGAAATAAGGTTTATGTTTGGTGTTCGGAAGGAGCCATGGGTGAATTGTATAAGAATTCCGGAGCCACAGTTGAGTATCATCGAATTAAATTAGACTTGGATCCAATTTATATTTATTCTTTGTACAAATTTTTAGTAGACAATAAAATTGACGTTGTTCATTCCCATGAATTAAAAGCCGGAATAAATACTTTGATAGCCGCCGGATTAGCTGGTGTGAAAAACAGGGTGACTCATACTCATACTCCTATTTCTGAATGGAGAATCAGCAACTTTAAAAAAAAGTTTAATTCATGGTTTTACTCATTAGTTGTCAATTTATTATCTTCAAGGGAGGTAGCTCTGACTGAGTCGCGTAAACGTGTGAAGATTGATGAGGGAATAAGTGAGGAGAAGTTGGTTGTAATTCCAAATTGTGTTAATTATGAGCAGTTTTCTCCTGAATTAGATTCGATTCAGAACAACAGGAAAGAAATTTTCCAAAGATACAGTATAGATTCTGGAGCCTTCGTCTTCGGATGTGTTGGTAGACTTACTATTGAAAAGGGGCAGGATACATTGGTTAAGGCGTTCGCTGAATTTATGAAAAAGGTCGAAGGTGAAAATAATATTCAGTTATTATTAGCAGGAGGAGGTGTCCGTAAAGAGGATATCGATAAACTTTGTAGTACGTTAACTATTAAAGACAAAGTTATAATAACAGGGGTTTTTGAAGCGGATGGACGTGAGAAATATTATTCAGCTATTGATATTTTTGTTTTATCTTCACGAGCTGAAGGGTTTGGGATAGTACTTTTAGAAGCTATGTCTTCCGGTCTGCCATGTATTTGTTCTGATTTAGAAGTGTTACAGGAAGTGGGAGGTTCAACATGCTTATATTTTGATACGGACAATTTTATGGATTTAGCGGATAAAATGTTTTTCTTTTATGAAAAAAGGAGCGAATTAGGCCGGTTGGGTGAGTCAGCCAGAAATAGAGTGAAAGAGTTGTTTTCAATAGAAAACTTTTCAGAGAGGTATTTAAATTTATATTCGGAGCTGTTAAATGGTGGAAAGAAATGAATATTCCTGGCAAGGAAGTAGAATCAGGCATGAAAAAGTTAAAGTTATCGGTATAGATGCTCGTTTTTATGGAGAAGCCGGTCCGGGTAGATATGTAAAGAACATAGTAAAACATCTAGAACAGATTGACCTCAAACACAAATATAAGATTTTCCTAAGAAAGAAAGCATTCTCTCAATATAATCCTTCAAATCCTAATTTTGAAAAGGTACTAGCCGACTTCACATGGTATTCATTTGAAGAACAATTTGTTTTTTTTAAAATTCTTTTACGTGAGAAATTAGATCTATTATATATACCCCATTTTAATATTCCGGTTTTATATCCTAAAGCTATGGTTACTGCAATTCCGGATATTATCATGCATACGTTCAGCACTGAAAAGGGTACTACTCTTCCGCGAACTTATTTTAGAATCAAAAAACTAGTTTATTGGTGGGTTGTTCTTTGGGCACTTTTAAGGTCAAAGAAGATAATTGTCCCTTCGAACAACACTCTGGAAGATTTTCACAGGGTATATCCATTCATCCGTAGAAAAAAGTTTATGGTATCTTATGAGGGAATTGACCCCGACCTTGAAAAGCCAAAAGATAATACCAGATTGAATAATCTCAAAGAGGAATTTAATATAAAAAATCCTTATCTTTTGTATGTTGGAAGTATGTATGAACATAAAAATGTAGATAGGCTAGTAAAAGCATTTTCAATGTTTAAAACGATCCATTCCAAAGAATACCAGTTAGTAATTGTTGGTAAAAAAGATTCATTTTCGTCAGAAATATATAAATTAGTTGAAGTATATGATCTAAATAATTATGTAATTATGCCGGGAGAAAAACGATTTATTGAAGATTCTGAAGTTGCTGCGCTAATGACGGGTGCGCAACTTTATGTATTTCCGTCGTTAAAAGAAGGATTTAGTCTTACACCATTAGAAGCTATTAAAATGGGTACTGTATGTTTAGTATCTGATATACCTACTCATAGAGAAATATACGGCAGTCATGTTGCTTATTTTGACCCTTACAATATGACGGAAATTGCTGCAGAAATGAATAAACTACTTAAAGATCAGGAACTACGTGAATATTTTAAAAAACGTTCGGATAATGTTTTAAAAAAATATTCATGGGATTTTACAGCTAGGGAGACTTTCGGAATATTTAATCAAATTTTGTATTCTTCAAACAGATAATTGTTATAATTTCAATACATGAAAGTTTTGATGCTAGGAAGATCAGATTTATTTAGTGCTGGGGGTGGGGATAAAGTTCAAATAGATAATACAGCCGATGAACTGCGGAAGCTGGGAATTGATGTTGATATTGATGTTTCATCAGCAAAGACAGACTTTAGTAAATACGATATTGTTCATGTATTTCAATTGGACTGGGTATTAGATACATATTTTCATATAAATAACGCCAA
>CAZEAL010000056.1:0-2961 GCA_964510265.1 uncultured Candidatus Saccharibacteria bacterium | reverse complement strand
GCAATGGCCGGAGACCCTAATAAAGAAACTCAATTCGTTTTTCAAAAATTTAACGTTGATCTGCCTGTAAAAATTGACGATGTTACTATTGAGCAGGATGACCACTTTATATTAGTGGACCACAATGAGTTCGATCAAAGATCCGAAAAAGTTGATAACGACAAAATTCTCCAAATTGTGGACCACCACAAAATGAAAGTAGATTTTAAAAGAGCAATTAAAATTGATTTAAGGCCTTTAGGTTCAACCAGTACTATTATATACGAGGAATTTGAAGCAGCCGGATTAAAACCGACCAATAAAACCTTGGCTTTAATATTATCTTCGATACTATCTGATTGTGTCGGTCTTAAATCGAGTTTAACAACCGGACTGGACTCTGATATAGCCAACAAAATAGCCAAAGATCTTTACATAGATATTGACAAATTAACTTTTGAAATATTTAAAGCAAAGTCGGACGTAGAAGGACTTTCACCGGAGCAAATTGTTATGAAAGATGTAAAAGTATACGATTTCGACGGGAAAAAAGTGTTTATAGGACAGGCGGAAACGGTCGAACCAGAAAATCTACTCGAACAAAAGGATGTACTCATTAACGCGCTTAAAGAAGTAAAATCAAAGGAAGCAGTCCAGTATGGGTTTTTATTCATTACCGACATAATGAAAATAAATTCACAGGCTCTGTATACCAACGAGGAAGAAAAAAGAGTTATTGAACAAGCCTTTACTACTCAAGGTCACGACAGAGTTGCAGATGTCGGACCCAGAATGAGCAGAAAAAAAGACATCGCTCCGGAAATAGAAAAAATTATAGTTTCAAAATAATAAGTAATTTTGCAGAATAGGACTTATAGTAGTATCCTCCAATAAACCCCAAATGAAATGAGGACAAGGAAATGGATACTTCATCCATACCCACATCCGTCACTCTATTCATAGCTGCATGTATCTTATTTGGCTTAGGACTACTTGCAGCAATGCTTAGATTGCGCGGAATGACACTATTGTGTATCGTTCTGGGCTTTATTGCCTTGGCTTTGGCCAGCTTCTCGGCTCAGAACGATTTCGAAGAATGGCTGAACAAAGTTATACCCTGATGAACTTCAACCATTCTTAGCATGAACCGGCACCTAACCAACCCCAACAGATGCCGGTTCGCCCACAACAAATCCCTGTTGTCAAGATTGAAACACCCATACAAAACTGATACACTTATTCAGTTATGGCTTCTAAGAAAACAAATAGTCCAAAAGAAGATCTGGAAAGTATACAAGGAAATAAATCTGATCAAAATCCTGGTCCAAGTGAAGCGAGCATAATAAAATCTGATATTACAGACGAAATGCAAAGGGCTTATCTCGATTATGCCATGAGCGTTATAGTTTCGCGTGCACTTCCCGATGTCAGAGATGGTTTAAAGCCCGTTCATAGAAGAATTATTTACGCCATGTACGACCAGAAATTAACTTTCAGCGGCAAGTTCCACAAATCGGCAGCGGTAGTCGGGGAGGTACTCAAAAACTACCATCCTCACGGAGACGTGGCAGTTTACGATTCACTTGTAAGAATGGGGCAAAACTTTTCTCTTAGATACCCTCTAATTGCTCCCCAGGGAAACTTCGGAAATATAGACGGGGATCCGCCTGCCGCCATGAGATACACCGAAGCCAAACTCTCACAAATTGCAGAATCCCTTTATGCGGATATTGACAAAAACACTGTCGATTTCAATTTAAACGATTTACAAAACATGGAACCGTCTTATCTGCCATCGCTTCTGCCTAATTTGCTGATAAATGGATCCGCGGGTATTGCAGTTGGTATGGCTACAAACATTCCGCCTCATAACCTTGGAGAAGTTTTAGACGGAATAAATTTCTTAATAGAAAAAGCATACAATATAGGAACTCCTCCCAAAAAAGATGACAAAGACCAAATATCGGTTACAGACTTTTCATCTACCGCAAATGTAGAAGATCTGGTCCAGTTTATTAAAGGACCTGATTTTCCAACCGGAGGAACAATTTACGACCAAAAAGAAATTATACAAATGTATGCGACCGGAAAGGGTAGGGTAGTAACCCGCGCGAAATTGAATTTAGAGGAAAAAGCAGGCAGATCAAGAATAATAGTCACGGAAATACCTTACCAAGTAAATAAATCCACATTGGTAGCCAAAATCGCCGATCTGGTAAAAGACAAAAAAATAGAGGGAATTTCCGATTTAAGGGATGAATCTAACTACAGAGAAGGCTTGCGAATCGTGATAGAGCTCAAGAAAGAAGCTGTTCCAAAAAAACTGGAAAACCAGTTATACAAATACACACAGCTGCAGAACACCTTTAACGCCAACATATTGGCGCTTATCGAAAATGAACCGAAGCTAATGACTTTAAAAATGATCCTGGAAGAATTTGTAAAGCACAGACAAAAGGTAGTCGTAAGAAGAACAATATATTTGCTGGGCAAATACAAAGATCGGGAACATATATTACTCGGCTTAAAAATTGCCCTGGACAACCTGGATGCCGTTATTAAACTCATAAGATCATCAAAAGACTCAGATACAGCTAAAAAAGAATTAATGGAAAAATTCGCGCTGTCGGAAATTCAAGCCCAGGCAATACTAGATATGCAGTTAAGAAGGCTCGCGGCTTTAGAAAGACTCAAAATAGAGGAGGAGCTAAAAGAGGTACAAGCCGCCATAAAAGAGTTCGAAGCAATTTTAGCATCGCCTAAAAGAATAATTGAAATAGTTAAAAAAGAATTACTCGAAATTAAAGAAAAGTTCGGAGATGAAAGAAAAACAAAGGTTATAAAAGGAAAAGTAGGGGAATTAACCGACGAAGACCTTGTAGTTCAGGAAAACTGCATTATAGCTATTTCGGAAAATGGTTATATTAAGAGATTAAAAGAGGACGCTTATAGAAAACAAGCCAGGGGAGGCAAAGGAGTAAC
>CAZEAL010000055.1:0-1823 GCA_964510265.1 uncultured Candidatus Saccharibacteria bacterium | reverse complement strand
ACTTAACATATCAAATAAATTAAATTTATAACGTTAAATAGTATAGCACGCGCAAATGGTAGATTTTGTTATTCTTATTAGATGAATTAACTAGATAACCTTTTAGTACTGTTTACAGGTTATTTATAAGGTATAAATAACTTTAAATTTAATCAATTAGATATTTTCAGAAAAAATAATTAATTTTAAGTACATATTTATAACTATCTATATTACCTTGCCACACAAAAATTAATCATGTATTATGACAAATATGTTCAAAATAGCTGTAGGCTATCCGCCCATCGAAACTAACAAAGGTGTTCCGCTTCTTTCCCAAAACCGACAATTTCAGTATTTCAATGCACCTACATATATCTATCCAATGGTTCCTGCATATGCTGCATCGCAAGCTAAAGCTAAAGGATACAATGTTGTATGGGTAGACGGTATCGCGGCTAAACAAACTTATTCACAATGGCTTGAGCAGCTTGATCGGGAAAAACCCGATCTTTTAATGATAGAAACGAAATCGCCGGTAGTGAAACAGCACTGGAGAATAATAACCGATATCAAACAAAAATTCCCCAAAATGCTCATAGCTTTAGTAGGGGATCATGTAACTTACGCACCCAAAGAGTCAATGGATAACAGTCCTGTTGATTATATAATTACGGGTGGTGATTACGATTTTATGCTCTCTGATTTAGCTCACTCTATTTCAAAAGGAGATAAACTTGTGGGGGGAATTTGGGGTCGTAACGGCGACCAAAAAGTGTCATTAGGAGAGCTAATAAGATATGAAGACTCTCAGGTAAACGGAAACGAAGCCTACTGGGTTTCCGGACCATTAAAACAAACTCACAATCTAGACGAATTACCGTTCGTTGACCGAGACCTCACTCATTGGGAATACTATGCCTATGAAAACGGAAACTATAAGTACACTCCCGCTACCTATATGTATTCGGGAAAGGACTGCTGGTGGAACAGGTGTACTTTCTGCGTTTGGGATCACACGATCAATGCAATAGGAACCTATAGAAGATTCACCCCCGAAAGGTTGTTCGCCGAAGTTAAACATGTAGTTGATAAATACGGAGTCAGAGAAATATTTGATGATGCCGGAACTCTTTTTGTAGGTCCGCCTCTCAAAAAATTCTGCAATATGCTGATCGAATCAGGCTACAGCAAGAAAGTAGTTTATGGTTGCAATATGAGGTTAAATGCATTAACCCAGGAATATTATGATTTAATGGGTAAAGCGAATTTCAGGTTCATTTTATATGGAATGGAATCAGGGAATCAGAAAACTCTTGATATGCTGGATAAAGGATTAAAAGTTCACCAGATAGAAGAAGGGGTGAGAATGGCTAAAAAAGCGGGTTTAGAACCGCATTTGACTATTATGCTTGGTTACCCCTGGGAATCAGAGGAAGACGCAAAAAACACAATTGCCTTATCTAAGAGACTATTTAAGGAAGGCTATGTTGATACTATGCAGGCAACTATTGTTATTCCTTATCCGGGAACTCCTCTTTATAAGCAATGTATAGAAAATGATTGGCTTTTAGTTGATCCTACTGACTACGAAGCTTTTGATATGCGTGGTCCGGTAATGAAAATCCCTTTCGCACACGAAAGATTGTATGAACTTACACAAGAGCTTTATTCCTCGTTCTTTACGCCTCAATATGCGTTAAGAAAGTTGGTGGCAGTGCGGAACTGGGACGATATTAAATTCTTGATCTATTCTGCAAAAAAACTTTTAGGGCATTTGCTGGATTTTGATGAGGAGCAAACTAAAGTCAGTATGTCTTCTCCAAAGTTTTGGATAAATGCAA
>CAZEAL010000054.1:0-6397 GCA_964510265.1 uncultured Candidatus Saccharibacteria bacterium | reverse complement strand
TAGAGCTTACGGAGACGGATATAAGTGGGTAGAAATTGCGGAAGCAAACGAATTGGTAAATCCTAATGTAATCCATACAGGAAACGTTTTGGTCTTACCAAGGTAACTTCACCACAATAATCCAAACCCGGTATAGTACTTGGTTGGGGAATGAGGAAGCATACGCATATAAACGTTGTGGCGTGTTTTGATATAATATCCCTGTGTCTTAGTGCGGGATTAGTACATCGGTAGTATGCGTCCTTCCCAAGGACGAGAGGCCGGTTCGATTCCGGTATCCCGCTCCACACACACTTAGCAGTACACCCGCCTTTGAAATTCACTTGTGTATTTTCCAACCCACTTATTTTTTTGGACTGTCTCCGTTCTACCCGCCTTTGAAATTCACTAGAATTGGAGTTTGTGAATTCATTTTAAAAGTCCGAAGGTCCGACGCAGGCCTGAACAAGGAGTTCGAGAGACAATGCATGAGCAAACGTAAATTCAGTTTAAATTTCATTCGGCGGCGTCTTTCTTCCGTTAGATTCTTGGACGAGCAAGAATCTAACAAAGCATCTAATTTGAAGAGGCAAGAATGGAACAAATTATTTGTTAATCGAAGCCTCCCCTTTCATTCCCACCATCACGGCATTTTCCGCCGGAATGTTTACACGAACAAGGAACTTCTTTCCGTCCGAAAAAACAGGTGAGGAATCCGCCTCAATTTTATCTTTAACTCCTTCAATGGTAATTTTGCACCCGCGCCCTTCAGTAAAAGAGGTCAGGTCTTTTTGCGGGACTTCTATTTCAAAATAATATGAATCCGTGTCAATTACTTTCACTGACGCGCTTGCCGGAGTCGCATAAATGCCGGCAACTATCCCACTGTCATCAATCACTATCCCGTTAACGGGAGAAAACAGATCACACCGATCAAGAAGTGCTTTTGAGACTTCCACATCTTTGACGCTGGAATTAAGCATTGCCTGTTTTTCTGCTTTTTTATATTTATTGTCGTCCTGGGGATCCGGATATTTGGCGGCAAAAGAATCAAAATCCGCTCTCATCTTATCGTAATCCGCCAACTGTTTATCCAATTGCGCTTGAAGAAGTTTTCTGTCCAATGATGCAATAAGGTTGCCTTTTTTAACAATATCTCCTGCGTGTTTGGAAACGGCAGATATTTTCCCACTTGCAGCAAATCGGAGCTCCACAATTCTGGCTTTTACCTCACCTTTATATACCTTTGGCATATATTTATCACCGCGTCCTTCCGTAGCTTTAAGCAAAGGAGGATCTATATATTAAGAATATCACAATGTGGAATATTAGAAAACAAATATTAGTTCGCTCCTATATTTATACTTTTGTGAAGCACGGAGTTCTGGTATTTACCACTCAAATTTTTCGGGATTACGAAAACACCTAAAGTTCTCAAGCTCTACCTCTGTAAGAAGATCCATAATTATTATGATGCTACATCAAATTTACTAAAGATCAAATTTTGCCTATTTTTCTGCGATTTTCGTGAATTTGTTTATGTTTAGTTCTTTTTATAACACGAATATTCTTCGGCGTATCCTTTCCACCCTCTTCAACCGGTTTAATATGATGGACATCGTACCCCGCCGGTGGTTTTCCATCTGAATATCCTCGCTTTAACAATATCTTCTTAATTTTCTCTTGATCAATTTTCCTTCTAGCCATTTTTTGTCTCACCTTCTTTCGGGTTCTTTTAGGTTTTACGAAATTAGGAGCACGCTGTCAACTAGTAAGATTTCGTTCAAACCACATCAATCTGTGCGTGTCATGTGCCTAGTAATTTTTTTAATTCCTGAAGTTTTTGCGTTAATTGCTCAAAATTTCTCAAAAACCAAATTTTAGATTCCAGATTTGGTTCTATTGTCCTCTTTACATAGCATCTGACAATTTTCTGTGATAGTTTTTCCTCCGTCATGCCATGGGGTTATGTGATCAGCTTCCATTTCTTCTATCGCAAAATGTTTCCTACATTTGATGCAAACACCTTTTTGTCGTTCATAAATTTCGCGTTTCATTTTTTCGGTAAATTCGCGAATGGACAGGTATTTTTCTTTTCTAGTCAAAACATACGGATAAATTCCAGACTTTTTAGTTACATCTTCATCCTGCATTAATTTAGCGATCTCCTTTTCAAGTTTGTCAGGACTTAATTTTGCGAATTTAAAATCATTGTAAAGAGGTCCCCATTCAACGTTCACCATCTCACGTCTGTAATTTAAAAATGTCTGCCGTACCCATGAAATAACATTTTGGAAGTATCCCCACAACTCATCAGCATTTGAGCTGTGTTGGGTTTTGGCCATATAATCTTCAATTCTGCCATCATTAATCCAAGATAATGCCTTCTCTAAATATTCTTGTCTATTTGGTGAACCTTTAACCAATGTCCCGCCATCATTTGCCATTAGATACGCAACGCAATTATTTTTGCTAAATTTCAATTTTGCGTCACTAAGCCATGGTCCAGTATAAACAGCATTACGAATTTCCTGGTCTGTTAATTGTTCCCCAACTGTATTAATAATTTTGAACCAGTCCAAACGTTCTTTATCCGTACCCTCACAAAAATAAATCATAAGCTCGTAATCTAGAATTTTGTCCTGTTCTTCTTTTGTGAGATTGTGGAAATATCTCTCGTTTAAAGAAAATTCACCATTCACGTATTGACCGATACTAATAGTGCGTTGTTGTCCATCCAAAACCTCAAAGTTTCCATCATCTCTAACCATCCAGTACATTACGTTTAAAGGAAAACCACCGTTGATTGATTCGATCACGGCATTCCTTTGTTTTTCTTTATACACAAACTCACGTTGGTATTTAGGACGAATATCAAGTTTTCCGGAGTATGCCACCACACCTTCTTCAGAACTATCTTTGTAGCCTTCTACTACTTCGCGTATCGGGATTTGGTGAAGTTCAATTTTCATACTATTTTATTGATTTTACTTTACCAAGTTGCTTTGCATTTTTACCAGTAATTACTTTGCTTTTAATTTTCTTTTCTATATCTTTCCTTGCGTTTCCTGCAACAGTTCCGCCTTCCCGTGCCACATTTTTATTTTCAGAAAAAGTTTTTGGTTTTCGCTTCTCCGATATTTCTGTGGTTGCCGTTTCTGCCAACATGTTTAATACCAGCTCTAGATTTGTCATATTATCCCTTAAATTTTCTTTCTTCAATCCTTTAAGGTTTTTATATTGCTTGGTGGTTAATCCAGTCCATGCCTGAGTAATTTCGTCGGTTAATATTGCAAATTCCAATCCTTCTTTTACTCCACGTTTTTCCCATTCATCAGTTAAAAATTTTCTTATCTCGATACTCTTTAGCCTCTGGTTGACCCAATCTTGGCTACGACCTTTTTTAAGATATGTTTTTAGAGCCCTACTAATAGCCAATTCTGGGTCGGCGGTTTCTTCTAGTCTTTCATAACCAACCTTTGCTAACCACAATTTAAAAGGTTCTGCTTTTGGAGAGGGAATACTTTGGATAATACGAAGCATAACTTCCGTATCTGCTACATCTGTAAGTCTCATCTTTCCATCTGGGGCTATCATTTTCAAACCGTTACAATTTGTAACGGTTTCATCCGACCCTTCATCTAACAACCTCTTTTTGAGAACACGCCAATACACCTGGGGGTTGCTGCTGTCGGTTAGTGCGGTTATCACATCAACAACAGAAAAATACCACAATTCTTTTTCTTCGTCCCAATGGCGACGAATACGATTACCTTCAAAAAAGGCTATTGCTTTATTTTTTGCTCTTCCCTTTGCCACAATTTGAGTATAACACTTTACTAAATTTGTTTAGATAATATTATTCGTTTTTATTGTACTTGTCCCTTTCCACTTCAAAGAGATATTCTTTCATTGAAGATGTAAGTTTATCAATTTGACTGTTGGGTGATCGGGTGGACTTTGGAAATAAATTGTCTAAGTAAACCATCGATGAAAAACTAGTCCATAAACTTAATTCCCAAATACAGAACTTTAAATGGTTTTCTCTAAAAGACTGATCGATTAATCGTTTCCCTTCTTTATCAATGAAAAATCCAGATACCGGAGTTATGTGTGTGAACAACTTGCTATATTCTGAGTAAATAAACTTACGTGCGTTGTTGTGGGTTTTCTCCAAACCAGCAAGCTTTTTATATATTACGCTAGCTTTGTACTTTTCTTTTCTATCCTCATCACTACAAGTCGCCCAATCAGACAAAGCATCGGGGTTGTGGCTAAAATAATCCAACAAGAATCCTGTTTCCATAATATCTCGTATAATCATCATTGAGGCAAGATAATAATGATTGAGCGCCAAGGTCAATGCCGATGCTGAATTAAAAGCAAGTCTAGTTGCAATAAGCTGAATGGTGTTTCTGTCTCCATCAACCTCTAAAAATAAATAGTATTTAATAATTGATAATGCAAAATTAAAATTCTTAAGATCTTGGTTATCTCTCTTAACTAAAAAGCTATACGACTTTTGTGATTCACCATCTAACATTTCCCAATATCTATCCATTAATTCATTGGCCTTTTTGCTATTAAAAGGGGCAGTCTCTCCTCCAAAGTTACGAATGAAGTATTTATGTTTCATTCAGATTAGGTTTTTTGTTTCTAATCAATATTCGTTTAAACATTTTATTGCCGTCGATGTAAATTTTACTGCTCAAGGAATATCCATCCGGTGCATATGACCCAAGATTACCTAGGATCTCAAACTGCTCTGGATTATATTTATCAAGAAATGTAATTGGCACGCCCATAACACTCTTATAATCCATTGGAATTTCAGAGGTCTTATTAACATTAATCGCATCATAATTATCATATTTTGGATATTCTTCAGGTGTAAATTTTTTGTAGAGCGATAAGTCTTCGTGACGTTCTTCATAATCCAAATTTGTAAACCAACGAACCCCTTTTACTCGAATAAATTTTTTTCCTTCTTTATCAACCCGATAACCTGCGGCGTTTAGTGGATAATCCTCCGGAACCTGAAACTCACGGTCTCCACTATGGATACTGACACCAAGCCACATTTTGTCATCTTTTATTAATTTAAAGCATTCTTTATAAGTGATCGCGTTTAGACTACCAATTATCAAAAATTTCTTTTTATGTTCAATAAGTTGGGCGACGTATTCGCGGAATAAACTAAAGGGTGGGTTAGTGCAGACAATGTCAGATTGTTTTAAAAGTTCTATGCATTCCAGACTTCTGAAATCGCCGCTGCCTTTTAGTGGTGTGGATGTGTTTTTGTCATGCTTAAGTAGATATTCAACGTCACTAATATCTACTGCACCCTCACCTGTCGAGTCGGGTACTTCATTAATCTCTATTTTGAAAGGTTGTTTGCCTTTTGGATTTAAGCCTTTCATTTCGAGGAGGGAAAGCTGTGTTCCTGTAATGGGCGAACCGGAATAGCTTGTTGTAATGAGTTTCTTTAAACCGAGATAGTTGAAATTACTCGCAAAATATTTGAAGAAATTACTTTCGAAAGGATCATCGCAGTTGCAGTAAACAATTTTCCCTCGAAATTGATCTTTGTAGTGCTTTAGTTCATTTTCAATATCCGGCAGTTGTGTATAGAACTCATCTTTTTTTGCAGTTTTTGCTGCTTGAAGAGTTTTATTTGCCATCTCGGCCTATTTTACCATTTTTTTATTGAGATTGATTTTGCAACTAAAAACATATCTCCATACCTTTAAAGGACTACCCTTTCAAGGTCAAGGTTTATCCAATCTCCAAAACTTTCCCTGTAAAAGTTTGCCCGCCTGAGGTATACAAGAAAAGATCTCCCGCCTTGTGTCCCATGAGGGCGTTTCCGATTGGCGACATAGGAGAAACCAGATTAAATCCGCTCATAAACACAGGGTTTTCCACCAAATAAACTTCCTTTTCAGGATCCCCGCCTATTTGTAGCAAGATATAACAGGGAGTTTTTGCACTTTGCGGATTGTCCTGGTAGGAAGCCCCACGGAGCTCTTCCGATAATTTTTTGATTGATTGATATTTTTGCATGCTCAGATTTGCCGTATTTCTGGAATGTTCAGCATCCCCGGCAGCAGAATATGAAGCGGCAAGACCCCCGCTTGCTTCATTTGCAGAAGCATGGGAGGCACTTGCCGTGAGGTTTGATTTTTTCTCCAGTTTTTTAACTTCCTCAAAAAGTATTTCAATTTTTTCTCTCATATAGGTATTATTACTCAGCAGGCTCGGTAGCGATAGAGGCAAGTTTGCGCTCTTTCCATACACCTTAGAGGGCTGTCCTTATACATACCGGGGGATTTTGCCAACTAACTGGCTTTCAATGTTATAATTGTACCTAACGGACAAGCGGTTTAGGTGTATAATGCTTGCCGAGGTAGCTCAGTTG
>CAZEAL010000053.1:0-5182 GCA_964510265.1 uncultured Candidatus Saccharibacteria bacterium | reverse complement strand
GATAAACCGGTAAAAATATCTGTCTACGTTGATGACGTTAAGCAATACTTTGGAAAAGATAACCAAGACGGTGAAGTCACTATCGATGTCGATCGTCTCTATCACTTGATCACCATTCCTCAGGCTGGCAGACACATCCTCCGTCTTGAATTTATGGAGGGTGGTGTCGAAGCTTACGCTTTTACTTTTGGATAATGTAATCCAGACAGGAAAATTGTCACTCCCAAAGGGAATTAATAGTATTAATTTGGCTGTATAGTATGAACACCTTATGAATAAATACCTCATCAAATATAAAATTGCTACTTTGGCAGAATTAATAGAGAGTTTCAGTTATGAAGGTTTTCAATTTGATGCCTACGACAAGGAAAATTTTTATAACTGTGATGCCTGGGTTGCCTCAAGAACCATTGAAGCTGAAACTGCTGGTGAAGCGCGATCATTATTTATTAGCGAATTAACACCTTTGATTGAACGGTTTTCTGTAATTTCTCAATGCTCATTTAGATTGGTCGCAAATACTTATGTTATTTACAAGCTGACTAGTAACAAAGAAAAGGTGATTTATATTTATTATGTAAGGCAGACAGAACCAGTAGGACTACATTTTGATAAAGACGAAATTTCTCAGTTATCAAAATTTTCTAGCATGAGTGACACTCGATGGTGTCAGTATATGATGGATGCTTCAAATGCCACCACATTCTACACAAAATTGTCTATGTTGATTGGTGCTCTGGAGGGACTCGCTGGTCAAATAGACACTCCGAGAGGAAAGAAAACAAATAAAGAGGAACTGAAGAAGATAGTTGGTGAGGAAACCTATAATAAGTTATTTCCATATGAGACGGGATTAAGGAACCAACTTTTTCATGGAAACATAACCACTCATGGGCCGTTTGATGGATTGGTCGAAGAAATATATGATGCGATTAGGCTTTATTTGAAGCACAAATTCGGAATTGAACTTTCAGAATCAGTGGTACACCCACAAAGGAATTTCCATGATAATTTTGAGTACGCTGGAATGTGGATGCGCCTAGTTGACGACAACAATATAGACCTTAGGTTAATTGATGAGGCATTAGACGACCGTTTTGATAACTACACCAAACACGATGAGATGTTCGCCTACTGCCAAGATTCCCCAACGAACTATTAAGCTATTGCTCCGCCAACTAATTCAGCAATTTGTTGAAGCTAAACTCCTTTTGTGATCCCGGCGGGAATCCTCTCAATAAAATTTTGCTGAATTTTTATCAAGACCTGGCTCACCAAGATCGTCACGAGATGGCGTCGCAATCGTTAAATTAAAACACTCCACTCCGAAAACGTTGAAATGTGAAGGGAAATTAATCATCAATTTGATCTAATTCATTTATCCTCATGGACTAGCTTCGTAGCGATTCTTTAATTATTTTTGTTTTTATTATTTCAGAAGTACAATAGTGTTATGAAAATTACATCACTTGAAATATCTGATTATCCTCCCATCAAAAATTTAAAGATAGATAGTCTTGGGAGTGTAGTAATTATCGCGGGTACTAATGGGTCTGGAAAAACTAGGTTAAAACAAGCCATCGTTCAAACATTACAAGGAACTCCATTGATAAATATAAAAATATCGGCGACGAGAGAAGAAGAAATTAATAGTTTTGGAGGTGATTCAATTGAATCTAAAAAGGATCAGATAAATCAAACACTAGTTAATTATATAAGTAGCCGAAGGTACGGAAGAGGAAATTATGTAGGTTCTTTAGTTCAAATCGATTCGCAGAGGATTATCCAGACGGTTCAATATAATCAAATTCCCTGGCAACAGGACGATCCAGACAATCAAGAAACACCTGGGACTTTTTATTATGGTGAATTCGCAAGTAGGTGGCAGGACTTTGTTAATTATATTCACAGGAAAGCCTATGCATATGACAGAAAATTACTGGAAGAAATGAAAACAAATCCATCGCAATGCGGAAGTGAAATCATTAGTAGAAACCCTCATCCTTTTGAAAAATATAAAAGTATTTTTAAAGAATTATTGCCGGGAAAAGAATTGCAAGATATTGACCCATCAAACGTCAGAGAATTTATGTATAGAGATATCTCAGGCAATTTATTAAATTTCAGTACTCTAAGTTCTGGAGAACAAGAAATAGTAAAAATATTGTTTGACGTTGCTAGAAAAGATATTAAAGACTCTGTAATCATCATTGATGAGCCAGAACTCCATTTGCATCCAACACTTACGTTTAAACTAATAGAGAGTCTAAAAAAAATTGGTGAACATACAAATCAGTTCATTTTTTTGACTCATTCTGCAGACCTAATTTCTACATATTATTCAACAGGTGACGTCTATTTTATTGATTCTGAACAAACAGGAGCTAATCAAGCACATAAATTGAGTGATCTTGACAACAGTCATAGAGAGTTGGTCAACTTAATCGGCGAAAATCTAGGATTGTTCGCAGTTGGTAAAAAATTAGTATTTGTTGAAGGCGAAAGTTCTAGTATAGATCGGCTTACTTATCACAGCATTGCTCAAAAGTATTTATCAGATGTAAAAGTAATTCCTGTTGGTTCGGTTACGAACATTATTAATCTAAATTCTTTTGAAGAGCAAATTAGAAATTCAATTTTCGGTATAGATTTCTATATGATTAGAGATAGAGATGGTTTGTCAACTGAACAAATTAATCAAATCGAACAAAAAGGAAGAATAAAATGTCTTAAAAAAAGACATATTGAAAATTACTTTCTTGATTCAGAGATTCTATTCATTGTCTCACAAAGTCTATATTTAACAACAACCAAACCAGAACTAACAGAAGTTTATATAAAATCAAAAATAAAAGAAATAGCAACCTCATTATTAAATTTAAATTTACTTCAGAACACTAAAGAGTTTTTAGGATTAAATCACAATTTTAATATTCCAACAGTGAGAGCAATTGGAAACAAATCTCTGAATGATATTAAGTCTGAATTTATTTCAAATATAGAAATTCAATTAAATTTATTTAATTCTGATTTATCCTCACCAAAGTTACAAGAATGGATGGATTCTGAACAATCTAGACTAGAGAATTCATTAGCAAACGATTTATGGATTAATGAATTTCAAGGAAAAGACATTTTTTCTAAATTCTGTGGAGAAGTATTGAATGAAGATAAATTAAAAATAAGACAGGCGTATGTCGATTTGGCCCTTGAACACAAACCTGAAGTGTTTGAAGACATAAAAAATATTTTTGAAAGTTTTAAATAAGTTGGTTCTTAGGAAGAATATTTTTCAATTACCATTCTCGTAACCAATCATTGGTGAGGTGTTATAACGAAGTTCGGACCTATTTTCAACAAAACTTCTAGTTGATGGCTCACTAGGGAGATTTTCTTGTTTCAAGTATTTAAATAGAAAAGATGTGCTATCTTAAAGATAATACTATCAGCATAAAGTGTGAAATTTTTGTGGGTATTTGACTTCGATTGGGAAGATGTATCAAGTTTATTTGATAGGTTGTTTCATGGTAAAGACAGATTTACCAAAGAAAACGTTCAAATACTTTTTGTTGACGATGAGGTTAATGATTTCGATGTGATTAATAACTTAAAGGAAGCAGGTTGGTCCGTGATTGGAGTTGAAGATATCAAAAACGTCGACGAGGACATTGTAAAACGATCACAAATTATTTTTGTTGACTTCAAAGGAGTGGGTCGAAGTCTGTCTCAAAAAGAACAAGGTATAGGACTAATCAAACTAATTAAAAATACATATGGCAAAAAGAAAAGACTGATTCTCTATTCTGGTCACGCAAGCTTTTCTCTAGATGATAATTTTAAAGCGGCTGACGATTGGCTTTCGAAAAATTCCGATACAAGAGAGTTTATCGACAAGATAAAAGAAAATATGAGAGAGTTAAGATGATTTATCATGAAATCAGAGTTAGTGGAGAAATAATAGCCTCTAATGTCAGAAAGTTTGTAGGCTACGAAACCTTAAAAAATCTTCCACAGAAAAAGTCAAAAAGCGATTCGATACGAAGTGAAGAAAAAGAATTTGAAAATGGATTGACTATGTGGTTGGTTGTTGAAAACGAATCAGATATTATAAATAGCAACAGGCTTTTTTCTAAGACATTTTCAATTTATGAAAACATAGTTCCTCCACTTTTTGATTATTATCTTGAAAAAATTCGTGTTCATTCCCATACGCTGAGGTCAATCCAAGGCAAAATGAAACAAAAAATTGATGGACTTGCTAGTAAAAAAGACTTTCGAGCTAAAAACTACAAAAAATCAAAAGAAAAGATAGGTGTCTTAATAAATAAGAATATTGACAGGGCGGCTGACATCTTTTGTCAATTAAACAAGAGAATAGCAGAGATAGATGCTCACGTCGAAGGTTTTGATGTTTTATATTTAGGTGACAAGTTGAGAGTTTCAAAAAAAAGTCAAAACATCAAAAAGATATTGTTAAATATCGTTTCACCTTTTCTAAAAGATTTTGAAAGTAATGGAGTTGAGATAGTTTATACATTTAAAGATGAATACGCTCTGCAAAACAAAATCGAAATCGATTACAAGTTGTTTAACTTGGCATATAGTAACTTTATCGATAACGCTATTAAATACACAATGCCTAATTCAAAGATCATAGTTAATTTCACCAAGTCTCCAGATTCATTTTTTATTTCGATAACCATGACTAGCATTAGAATAGATCAAGATGAAAAAGAAAATGTATTTGACGAGGGTTACTCGGGAAGATATGCTGAAGCAGACGCGGGAGACGGAATAGGAATGTCAGTAATTAGAAAAGCACTAAGACTAACTGGAATCTCAATCCAAATTGAGTGCGATTATTCAAAATCATTTGTGGTCAATGGGCGTAAATATGTAGAAAACACATTCGTTTTTAAGGGTGAATAGTTCCCGTAACTAGCGATATCTTATATAAATTTAGTTTTGCGTTGGCGGTTCCTTTTCTTTTTGAACAGTAAACAACTTAAAAGCCCTGAGCAGCGCTCCGTGCGTGGGCGGGCGCACGGGCGACTGATCCAAAAATTTCGGAAAATTTCTGCAAGGTGATCCCGGCGGGAGTCGAACCCGCGATCTTTTGGATGAGAACCAAATGTCCTAGACCACTAGACGACGGGACCATGTCTGAACCCGTATATTGTAC
>CAZEAL010000052.1:0-4820 GCA_964510265.1 uncultured Candidatus Saccharibacteria bacterium | reverse complement strand
CATGTCCAAACTGTATTTAATTTCCTTAACATTTACTTCATCCTTAATCAGATCTTCGAATAAACTCTGTTCAGATTCACCGTTTATAGATTCTACATACAATGTTGAAAGCGGCTGTCTCACTTTCACATTTTCAGCCATTCTGACTGCCAACGCCAAGGAAACTACATCACGAGTATTGTTCATCATCTCAAGCAATTCCGAATCTTTTGTAGTCACCTCATCATAATCCGGATACATACATAAATGAACGGATTCGGATTCGGAATTAGAGCTTCCGGCATAATTAACCAAATTCTGGTATATGGTTTCACTCATAAATGGAATGACCGGAGCTGAAATTTTTGAAAATGCAACGAGTACATCATATAAAGCCGATAGTGCTTCATTTTCACCGGCACTTATTCTCTCGCGGGATCTTCTCACATACCATCTGGAAAGATCGTCCACAAATTCTTCCAGAGATCTGACAGCCGACGGGATCAAATAATTTTCTATATTTTCCGTAAATACTTGTGTTGTCCGATTAAGTCTCACTTTTATCCATTTGTCCAGAAAATTATTAGAATCCACTTTCTTACTCACATCCCATTTGTTAGCCTCGGCATAAATCAAAAAGAACTTCACCGAATTCCACAAAGGATTGAGTACCTTGTTTAGTTTCGACTTCAAATCTTCCAAGTCGAAGTTTGCGTTATCGCCAATCATCAGAGGCGAGGACATGAAATATAATCTTAGAGCATCGCCACCTATTGTTTCCAAAACTTCTTTCGGATCGGTGAAATTACCGTAGGTTTTGCTCATTTTTCTTCCGTCGCTTCCGGCCATAACCCCTGTAGAAATTACGTTTTTAAATGAATTGGTTGCAAAAAGTGCAGTAGATAAAACGTGCATAAAGAAAAACCAAGCGCGGGTTTGAGCAACATATTCAACTATATAATCACCCGGAAAATTTTTCTCAAATTTTTCTCTGTTTTCGAATGGATAATGAATTTGGGCGTATGGCATTGACCCCGCTTCAAACCATGAATCCAGCACTTCCTTAACCCTTTTATATATTTTTCCGTCCTTGTTGATTACTACATTATCTATATAAGGCCGGTGTAAATCTTTCACTTTCTGCCCCGAAAGTTTCTCTAACTCTTTAACTGATTCAACTATAATTCTGTCTCCGTCTTCGGACTCCCAAACCGGCATAGGAGTAGCCCAAAATCTTGCTCTTGATATACACCAGTCAGGAGCCTGCTCCAAACCTATTTTGAATCTTCCTTCTTTCAAATGCTCGGGCACCCAGTTTATATTTTCGTTATTTTTCAGGAGTTCTTTCTTAAGTTTTTGTACATCAACAAACCAGGAGTTCTGCGCTCTCTGAATTAAAAGTGTATTGCACCTGTCATGATATGGGAATCTGTGAACTATATTCTCATCTTTAAACAAAAAACCGCGGTTTTTCAGATCTTCTCTGATAGAATCATTAGCTTTGGAAAAATACATCCCCGCAAAAGGATTTTCACCCGCATTTCCAGGCAGAAACTTACCTTCGTCGTCTATAACCAGCATTATTGTCAATCCGTAATGTCTGCCCATTTTGGTATCTACTTCACCAAAACCCGGAGCCGAATGAACTACACCGGTTCCCTCTTCCATGGTTGCCATACCCTTATATGCGAATACTTGTAACTCATTTTCTTTATAGGAATAAAATTCATAAACCGGTTCGTATGAAACACCCAACAAATTGCTGCCCTTTACTTTTGTTTTTACTGTATATTCCAAACCTTCAAATACACTTTCCAAACGGGCTTCAGCCAAAATATAATATTCGTCCTTATGCTCCACTATTACGTAATCGGAATCTTCGTCAACTACCAGTGCTCTGTTGGAAGGAATTGTCCAGGGTGTAGTTGTCCATGCCAGTATAAAAGTGTTCTTCTTTGGCAGGTCCTTGGCAAAATTCAGTTCGCCTTTAACCTTGAATCTTACTATTATTGATGGATCTTCAACATCTTTATAAGTATTATCCATCGCAACCTCAAAATGAGAAACAGGAGTTCCGCAGGTTGTGCAATAGAGGGAAGTATATACTCCTTCATATATAAGACCCTTTTCGTACATTTGTTTAAATGCCCACATTACAGACTCCATATAAGTCTGGTCTATAGTTTTATAAGCATTATCCATATCAACCCATCTGCCTATTTTATCTACATACCATCTCCATTCTTCCGAAACCTCAGAAGTATATTTGTAGCACTCCTGAGTAAATTTCTCCAAACCGTAGGTTTCTATATCCCTCCTGTTTTTTATATCCAATTTTTTCTGAACTTTATTTTCAACTGTTAGTCCGTGTGCATCCCATCCCCATACTCTTTCAACTTTTTTACCTTTCATTGTCCAGTATCTGGGTATTAAATCTTTAGCTATCGAACCAAGCAGGTGACCATAATGAGGCAAACCTGATATAAACGGGGGACCGTCATAAAAAACATACAAATTATCGTCGGGTCTTTCTTCAATCGACTTCTCAAAAATGCGGTTTTTCTTCCAAAATTCCAACGTCCGATTTTCCAGATCCGGTATAGACATATTGTTATTTGGAGCTTTAAACCCTGCGTCAGGCATGCAGCAATATTAACAAAAATGCCTTAAAAACTAAAGCTTCATATAAAAGACCCCGCCAAAAGCGAGGTCTCTGTTTTTCTACGTAGAACTCTCCGGGAAATTATTTCTGCAGTAACAAATTCCCTTCAAGCAGGATATCCTATAAATATTCGTCAGATTATCTGACTGCGTCTTTCAAGCTTTTACCGGCCTTGAAAGCAGGTGTTTTGCTGGCAGCTATGTGCATTGGTGCACCAGTCTGCGGGTTTCTTCCCATTCTTGCTGCTCTTGATCTAACTTCATATGTACCAAATCCGGTCCATGTAACTTTTTCGCCTTTCTTAAGAGCTGCGGTTACAACATCAGAAAGTGTATCGAGTGCTTTAGCAGCATCAACTTTCGTCATTCCAGCCATATCAGCCAGTTTATTTACTAAATCTTGCTTGGTCATTATAAAACACCTCCTTTCGAATTCAATTTTTCAAATTTCTAAATCCAACCTCTCAATTTTGTTTTGTTTCATATCTAATAATACGCTCCTAAAGGCATTTCTGCCACTATATTCCCATTCAAATCGCTGATTTAATCCTGTTAAATATAATTTCAAAATGATTTCTTTTTTAACTCCTAAAACAGAATCTATATTTCCAGTCATCCCAATGTCTGTTACATATAATGTGCCTTTCGGAAAAACTCTGGCGTCGCAGGTCGGCACATGAGTATGGGAACCAACAACTGCATTAACTCTTCCGTCTAAATAAAAACCCAAGGCATGTTTTTCACTCGAAGATTCTGCGTGAAAATCCACAATAATATAATCCGGTTTGTTTGATTCATAAAGGCTTAATATTTCATCTGCTTTAGTAAATGGATCATCTAGTCTTTCATTTAAGAATGTTCTTCCGATAAGGTTAATTAGTAAGATAGTGCCTTTATTTCCCACTGTTAAAAGTTTATACCCGATTCCGGGAACTCTTTTGGGATAATTTGCCGGTCTTATAACAGGTAAAGTATCGATGATATCTTCGGTTCCTCTTTGCCAAAACAGGTGATCGCCACTGGTAAAGTAATTTACTCCCGCCTCCTGCATTTCTGTTAAATCTTCCTGAGTTACGCCTCTTCCGTGTGAAACATTTTCAGCGTTTGCAATAACATAATCAATATTATTTTCTCTAACTATGTCCGGGACGAGTTTAATCACAGCTTTTCTACCAGGAGAAGCAACCACATCACCCACAAACAAAATTCTCATAACTCCTCCATTTTATTAATTTTAAAATTGTCTATTTTTATTTTGTTAAACAATGTTACAGGACCTTTAGTTGATCTAATCAAGATCAATATAAAAATAACCACTAATGCCAATGCCAACGCGCTAATACATCCTTTAACAACAGAGCTCAATAATTTCACAAAAATCACAAATAAAATTGTGAAAAATAATAGGGCAAGAAAATAATACATAATCAATGTGCCTTTCTATCCTATCAACAACGCATAAATTTGGCAACTCGCAAATTTAAGTGGAAATTTTATTTATTTATTTACGTTTCTCTCACTTTTACTTAGCTGTCTCTGAAATCCTCGTTTCTCTAATTACAACTACTTTTACCACGCCGGGATAAGTTTGTTCAAGCTCTATTTTTTTGGCTATTTCACGGGCGAGTAAGGCTGTAGATGCATCGTCAACTATTTGAGGTTTAACAAAAACTCTCACTTCCCTTCCGGCCGATATTGCATAAACCTTATCTACACCGTCAAATGAATACGCTGCCGCTTCAAGATCTTTCAATCTTTTTACATATGATTCATAGTCTTCCGACCTCGCTCCCGGTCTGGCGCCGCTTACGTGGTCGGCTAAACCAACCACAGCCGATTCCACCGAGCTGTATGGCTTATCTTCGTGGTGTTCCGCCACACAATCGATTACCTTCTGCGAAATGTTGTATTTTTTAAGCAAATCCACTCCGAGCTGAATATGAGTCCCTTCCTCATCCGAAACCACTTTTCCAATATCGTGAAGTAAACACCCCAACTTTACTGTTTCCACATCGGTCTTTAATTCATGGGCGATTGCAACGCCGATTCTGGTTTCTTCTAATGTGTGCTCTATCAAATTTTGCCCGTAAGAAAATCTATATTTAAATCTTCCGAGCATTTGAATTATATCTTTCGGCAGGTTATAAACTCCCACTCTATGACATAAATTATCCCCTTCT
>CAZEAL010000051.1:0-5626 GCA_964510265.1 uncultured Candidatus Saccharibacteria bacterium | reverse complement strand
TGACAGTAGAGCCTAAATTCCCGTCGATCCATTCCATAACAGCGTCGCTTTCTACCCTTGCCCGCTTAGTAACCAAGTTGTATACGTTTTGGGACCAGTTTTGTATAGTGGTATATCTAAACCTCGCGCCTTTTTTAACAATAACTTCCACTACAGCGGCGTGTAATGAATCCGATGAAAATACGGGAGCTGTGCACCCCTCGACATAATGTCCGTAACTACCCTCATCGGCGATAATTAAAGTCCTTTCAAACTGTCCCATATTTTGGGCGTTAATTCTAAAATAGGCTTGCAAAGGCCTTGTAACCGTCACACCTTTAGGAATGTAAACAAAAGACCCGCCCGACCATACCGCGCTATTCAAAGCCGCAAATTTATTATCGTTCGGCGGAATAATTTTCCCGAAATATTCTTCAAAAAAGTGCGGATATTTTTTTAATGCTTCATCGGTTCCCATAAATATCACACCATCGTCTTCCAGCTCTTTCCTCAAAGATCCGTAAATTACTTCCGAATCATACTGCGCTTTTATTCCAGATAAAAACTCTCTTTCCGCCTGCGGAACACCCAGTCTTTCAAAAGTTTCCTTCATTTCATCCGGCACGTCGCTCCATGTTTTCTTTTCCGATTGAAGGGGCTTTAAATAATAATAGATATTGTCAAAATTTATTTTTGTTAAATCGGCCCCCCACATCGGTAGAGGTTTTTCTAAAAATGTTTTATATGCATTAAGCCTGAATTCAGTCATCCATTTCGGTTCTTCTTTTATGGACGATATTTGCTTTACAACTTCCTCATTCAACCCTTTTTGAGCTTTGTAAACGTAATTTTCGGGCATGTGGAAACCGTACTTGGTTTCATAATTATCGTTCACCAGTACTTTTGATTTCTTTTTTATATTCTGCTTCGGGTCGTGTTTATCTTTGCTCATTTTTTGGTAACTTCCTGAAATTTATACTATTTTATAATGCTTAATTTAATCTCCTTGTATCAAGAATCTCTTAGGTTACTTCGAATCTAAAATATAGTCGTATCCATGTTCTTCTATTTGATGGGCCAGATCTTTTCCTCCCGATTTTACTATTTGGCCGTCTTTCATTACATGAACCGAATCGGGTTCCAGGTATTTGAGTACCCGAGAATAGTGTGTTATCAAAAACACGGACATGCTTTTCTCTTTATGCAAATACTCAATAGCTTTAGTAACTATTTTCAGAGCATCTATATCCAGACCGCTGTCGGTTTCGTCCAGCACCGCGAGCTTAGGTTCTAAAACAAGCATCTGCAGCATTTCCATCCTCTTCTTCTCCCCTCCCGAAAAGCCTTCGTTCAAATACCTGTTCATTAAATCCCCACTCATCTTTAAAAGTTCCATTTTTTCTTTTAAAACTTTTCTAAACGCAACCGGCGAAAGCTTCTCGTTGTGTCTTTTGTTGTAAAGCATGCGAAGGTAGCTGGAAATGTTTACTCCGCTGATTTCACTCGGGTACTGAAAAGATAAAAACAAACCCAGATTTGCTCTTTGGTCCGGCTCCAACTCGAGCAAATTCTGATTTTCAAAAAAAACTGTGCCTTCTTCTACTTTATAGCCGGGGTGACCCATTAAAACCTGCGCCAGTGTGCTTTTTCCCGATCCGTTGTGGCCCATTAACGCGTGAATTTCTCCGGATTTAACCTCAAGGTTTATTCCGTTGAGTATCCGGTTCCCTTCAATACTTACCTTTAGATTATTAACTTTGAGCATATCTTTTAAAGTCCACTTCGCTAAAAACGCACGGAATATCTTTATGCTTGCACATTTTTGTTAAAGAATAATAAACTTCCTTTCCTTTCTTTTGACCTTTTACTATGCCGGCATCTTCCATTTCTCTTAAGTGATACGAAACTGTCGGCTGCTTTAGATTAACTAAATCAACAATTTCCGAAACATTCGCCGGACCGGAATTAAACAAATAAGTATATATTTCCATTCTGGAAGGAATACCAAGAGATTTAAAACAATTAGAACATTTCACGTCAGTCTGTACTTTATTATGCACGTATTGATGGTAGTCTATATGAAGTTGTTTGTCAAAAAGGGGTTAGAAGGACCAGTCGCCAAAAGAAGCACCATTTTGATCCATGTACCATTCTCCTAATGAAGGTCCGCCGCGGCCAATGTCCATACCGAAACACCTTCCTTTATCGGGATCTTTTTCTTTCTCGGACATACAATCATAAGTATATATCTGCCCCACATTGTAATCATTTTGATACGGCGGCCTGAACTGCGCGTAAAAATTAGTACCCGCATACCCTATTTCGCTGGCTTTATTAAACGCCTCAAAGTTATATTGGATTTCAATAGGATATTCTATACTACCGCAAGCAGGAACGGAGGCACTGGCATAACTTTCCTGTCTGTTCGTATATGAACAACAATCACCCGGATTAGCTATATCATTAGCTGGATCATCGTCAGCTTGGGCTTCACAATAAGGACCGCAATCAATATCCACACAAGATCCTTCGCCTGAAAGCACGCAAGATTCACCTCCATTAATAGTGCAGGCACCTGAAGCTTTATTCGCATCCCAGTTTGTATAATTCAATCCCAAAAAGTTGGCTATAAAGTTTAATAGTCTACCTAGTACGTCAAAAATGGTTTCATCTACACCTTTTGTTTTAAATTCAGAAGCATCGCTTTGCTCGCCCTTGTATAAATCGCTTAAGTACTCACCACCCGCACACCATTCACAGTCCGAACTTCTATTAAAAGTATTATTAACTTCTGAATAGCCTGTGTCATAATAATTATAAACACAGTTAGAAGGAATTATACCGTTAGCGGAAATTACATAAATACCACGTGCGCCAAGCCTTGGGAAATCAGCGTCCGGACTGTTAATAATTTCCCCGTTTTCGTCATAATCAACTCCGAAATTACTGTAAGGAGTGCTGAACAACGCAGCACGCGACCTTTCAACCACACCATGTACAGGACTTAGATTGGCCTGCCCTTTGTATTTCCCGTACGTTTCATATGAACCGACAGGAGTAGTAGTCAAATTTACACTTTGGAAAGGTTTTTCGTCACTGTTCGTATGAGGTTGCTGTTTCTGCGCTTCACTCGGCCCCACCAGTTCAACCGCAATATCTGTTATGTCTTTGTGCGCGAGTTTATTTTGGGAATGCACCCTGTTGGTGTTAAAGCACATTTGATAAGGAAAACACTCAACTGGCAGTCTGTATGCATCTTTGTTGGCTAACCCTTCCTGTGTCGGGGGCTGAACTTCATCAAAATAAACTATCTTATCTGCCGGACAATCAGTACCGTCCGAGGACTCATCTAAACAACAAACAGGAGTGGTGGAAGGTGAAACTACGGAAGAATTACATTGGTCTTCCCATTCGTAGGGCGTGAACATGTTACTAACAACGCCCCCGCACATTCTCTGGTTTACGGACAAACTGTAGTTAGGATCTGAAATAGGATAATTACCTTTGCAAATGTTATCGCAAGGAGGTATAGCGTTATCTAATGCTTCGGAGTATGGCGCCGGCACAGTCATATCGCACCAGGGGTTTCCAGCCAAAAGCTTATCAGAAGTATTCGGAATTGAAGCAATATCAGAAGCTTCATTGCGTAGTTTTTGCCAGACTTCTGTTTCTATTCTAGCTCCTTGTGCATCTCCTTGAGGAAATAAATCTACCGGATTAGCTCCAGTTGGTACTTTACAAGTACCTGGCGGATCCTCAATATATCCGGGAGGACAGGTATCAAAATCCTGAAACTTTGTTCCAGCGTACGAATTGTCTTCATCTTTTATTATGGTTTTACCCAGGAAATCACCGCCTACAGCATTTGGTCCCCCATCATAACCGGAGGCATCCTGACAAATCAAATTACTGTTTCTTGCAATGTAATCAACACACTCTATAGGATCAACAGGAGAGTTTTCAGCATCACAATCCAAAGACACCGGAATATTAATTACCGGGCTTCCCGTCTCCGGATCTTTCTCCGTTATTCCTCCTAAGCCTACGGATAAAACCATCTTTAATTCGCTGCCGCAATAAAATACCAGATAGTTTGCATTATTAAAATTATGCTTAGATTTATAAGTTTGAAGAGTAAACTTTCCGTTGCACCCGCCTCTTTCTTTTAAAGGATCACAATCATCTTCTATAAGTTCGCAATCAAATTCATCTCCATCGCTATAATCCCGGGTTCTCCCGGAAACAGCACACATACCGTCAACTCTCGATGGGTTGACGCATTTAGTATTATCGCAAATCTGGCCATTATTCAATTTACCAAAATTAAAATCCCAGCTGCCCGCAAAAGCTTTTACTACTGCTCCATTTACATTCTTATTGGTTTCCATAGCTCCGCCAGATGTAGTTACCTTTCTATCTGATTTTATTGTTCCTTTTATAATTACTCTTTTGCTTTCATCATTAATATATTCTTCATAATCCAATTCGCATTCATCGGGTGGATATATTGATCTTTCAGGATTGGAACACGCTTCTGCAGTCATAGTACCTTGAGACGGATCCATAAATCCGGCCTGAAATCCTGCGGCTTCAAAACCTACCAAACCATACCCTTTCATGTAGAAAAATCCATCGTCTGCCCCCGCGGCCGAACCTTCACCCGAAATACGTATCATTTCGGCAGTGTTTTTTGCTCCGGTACAAAACTTATAAGTATAAGGAGGATAGTATTGAGCAATAACTCCCACGTTGGCACCGTCACCTATACAAGCGGGATACCCGCCAAGATTACCCAAAGTACAGTAATTCTTGCTTCCCCCAGAAAATTCAGTATCAACTATTGGGACAATGGTATGTGCCGGAGCGTACCAGCGGGTACCTACTGTAGTACTCGCAGGTGCCCACCACGCACCGTCTCCGGTTATTGCCTGTCCGTCCGAATAATTTGGGTTGCACCCGGGAACCAAAGTATAGGCTGCAATCTTGTTGTTAGTACAAATAGCATCCTGAAAACCGGGTAACGGAGCCCAGCTGGTATCTTCCTGTCTATGAACTCCCGCCGAACCCATACAAAATTGCTCGTAGTTATTATTTTTATACTGCCTGACAGGAGTCAACCCGCCCGGACAAGAACCATCTCCAGTGAAACTTACATGCTCTCCGGTGCTTAAATCATGTTCTACAAAATCCGCACCTGCAACATATTCCAGTAAATTTATGGATTGTGCGTGAACTTTAGCCGAAAAAACAAAACTTAAAACTAAAAAAAGAAAAATTGTGATTGCTCTCTTATATATCACGCATCAATTATAACATTGCAGTAAATACCAATAAATGACTAACTTACGCGTTAATATGATATACTCCCAAGGTGATTCAAAGATTAAAAGCCCTATATTATATTTTTTATAAAAGCTTAACTTCTCCTATCTATTATAAAGACATAATCACTACAAATATGAATTTATCCATAAAGTATTTTCTGACCCTTACGCTGATTTTGTCCGTCGTTGGCTCCGCTGTCATGTCTGTTAAAGTTGCACCAACTATACAAAAGGACGTAAAAAATATCACAGAAACCGTTTTGGAAGTTTACCCTCAGGATTTGGTAATAAATGTTGAAGACGGAAAAATAAAATTGAACAGG
>CAZEAL010000050.1:0-4130 GCA_964510265.1 uncultured Candidatus Saccharibacteria bacterium | reverse complement strand
TTCAATAAGACCCGAATCAGATACTACTAAATATGAACTGTTATGTATTTCAATTTTATTTTTTGGAGTAATATTACCTTCATCGTTGTAAAAGAATATTTCGTTAACTCCTTCCAAAGGTAATATGCTCATGTATTTTTCCGGATCGATAATCCTTACTAATTTCAGTGCAGTTGAAGAGGCTGGTTTTAAAATAGTTGAAACTAGAGTACCAGTAACTCCTTCGTCTTTATCTTTTATGTCAGAAGCTGCCAACACGTTCTGATCATTTTCATTAACAGAATTCGAATTGTACCAGTAACCAAAGAATTCGGAAAACCCTTTGGGGTTTGTTATTAAGAAAATCGTACTTGCCAATGTCGTAACCAAAAAATATAAAATAATAAGTGCTATCGGGACGAAAAAGAATTTTCTGATAAATTTAAAACTACGAATAGATTTTTGCACTTTATCCATTTTTTGTTGAGCTTCGAATACTTTAACATTTGTTTCACTAACCCTCCCATTTACACTTAATAAATCAGACATATTTATAAGTGTTGAATCCCGAACTAATTCTTTAGTTTGCTTTGAAATTTCTTCTGTTTCTTTTACGATTTTTAAAATTTTTTCTTCATTATCATTTATGGGCTGAGGCGCAGGTGTGATTTCTTTTAAAGGTGGTTTTGAAGCCTCTTCTATTTTTTGAAATTTCTCTTTTTGCTCACTTTCATTCGAAAAGTTTTCGTATTGAGGGCTCAAACTGACATCCCTTTTCTCATTCTGTCTTTGTTTCTTGTTTAAAAAATAGTCTGATTGAAGATATGACCTTAATTTCTCTGGTGTATAAAATCTTTCGCCGTTTTTGTCCCTTTCCGAACTTATTATCCCTCTTTTTTCCAACCTCCTTAAAGTTGAAGCTGATATCCCAAATTCCTTTGCAGCCTCCCCCACACTTAAATGTCGATTTTTTATTAAATTACTAATTTCTTCTTTTGAAAAATAACGAGCATTTCCTGCATTTCTTATAGAGTGTAAATTTCCTGCTTTATCCCAACGTCTCAATGTATCTAACGACACACCCAACAACCTGGCAGCTTCGCTAATATGTATTAAATTATTTTGTTCAGGCAGTATATCGGGCACAATTTTTGTTCACACGTTGTGTATTAACAACTATGCAATCCTTATCAAATACTATTAAATCACGAAAAAGAGTTTACAGTCAAGAACCTATGCACGACTTAATCAACATTCGTTTGTTGTCTTATTACCGACCTTTAAGTCACTTTTTTTAAAAATATAACTTAATCCTATTTTTTTTCATACTTTTTCTGATACCTTATTGAGTACTTTACTTGTTCTAATTTAATTAAGTTTTAAATCATTTACTTTTTTGGATAATTTATTATTATCTTTTTAATTTACACGCGTTTTTATATATATATAACAATCTCATTTATGTTTTTATAGCTATAATTTCTTTTCTTAAGTAAATGATATATTTGAATTAGCCAAATTTATTTATCTTCTTCTTATACCGTCAAATAAATTTACTATGTCGTTAATTATTCTATTATTAAACCTGCGTTTAACGACTATTATTTCCCTCTCAAATGGATTCAATATTTTAAAGAATTTTAATTAAGGATTACTTAGGCATTTCCGCATAGTTAACGTCTTAGTGGTAAGAATTGCTTATGAGATTATATGTATATGTATGTAAGTAGCACTGCATAATGTGTTCTCGGTATTTATAGCAAGCACAATTTAGTTAATTTTGGGACAGCTACATTATCAAAATAAAAGTAGAACTTTACGCATATTTCATCTATAAGTTTTATATTGCTAAATGTTCCTCCCCACAGTTTAACTATTTTATCTCCTATATACATCTCCATCATATAACTATTGATGAAAGAAAGGGACTCATATTCGTTTAGAATAGTATCAGAATTTATATTTGTTTTTTGATTAAACACTGTTTTAACAGTATTATTTAACTTGTCATACTCATATTTGTTTACTAAAAAGCGGGTGTGAATATATTCCAACGATTTATATATGAAATAAGATGATATAATAGGGTAAGTTTTTTCCCATATATATTCTGCATCTTTACCCAAATTCAATAAACCGTCAACAGTATTTATTATATAATTAGTAAACTCCTTTGACATCGTTAGAATATTTTCCGCCAAAAATGTATATTTATTTTCATCATTCATATATATTTGCTGAAATATCTTTTATAGTACTTCTATCAATATCATATATTCTCAGATGATTTAAAATTAAAAATCTTATAACCAAAGGACCCATTCCTCCTGGAGACGGTGACACAATTTTTAAATGTGACATATTTGACTTTAAGTCCAAATCCCCTGTAACTTTACCATTCAACATGGACGAGCCGAAATCAATCACAACCGCACCACTGACAATATCTGTCGCATTTACCAATTTACACACACCAGCACTCAATATAATAGTTTGATAATTAAGAAAATTGCCATGCACATAATTGTCAATTACTGTAACTATTCCCTTTTTCAGATTTACATAATGACTTATCGGGCGACCGACTAAGAATCCGTTACCTATAATACATATCTCTCTATTACGAACATCTATGTCATTTGTTTCCAAGAAATAATTTAAAGCCCTAACAACCAGCGGATCCCAGCACAGCTTATTTGAGTAATATCGAAACTGATTTGTACTCGAAAGTATATCTATATCCTTATCCGGAGGAATTATATTTAAAATGTTTTTCAGACTTTGTCTTGGTAAAGGAAGTTGGATTATAGCGCTTTGAGTAGACTCATCATTTACTATCTCTTCCACACTGGCATGTATTTCTTCGTCTTTCATACTATCGTGTAAAAACACATAATCAGCACTTATCCCCAGTCTCGAGCAGACTTTTAGCTTTAATTCTACATACTTTTCAGATACTTCATTATTACCTATCTGAATAATAATTAATTTTCCGAGGCTGCTTGATTCTTTAACTTTCTCAGCTATAAATACATCTAGTTTTTTAGCCTCTTGTTTACCATCGAAAAGTGTCATATTGAGATTATACATTATATGGCATGTATTTTAGGTTGTATCATTCCAAAAAGTATCTCTCAGTAATAAATATTTCTAGTAATCCAAAAAAAAGAAGAGCCTCTATGAAACAGAGGCTCTCGAAATATCCCTTAAGTATAAAATAATGCCGTTCCCAATGTGCCGTGCCGCTGCTTTGAGCCCTCCTTCATGTATAAGTGGGGTCCGCGCTTTACATCCACAGATGTAAAGATAAAAAGATCCCAAAAGGAAGAGAATTCGACGAGGAAATCTCAAAGGATCTCAGCTTAAGCGAACACACTAGGACGCAATCGCCTTACGCGATTGGTTTGGATTTAACATCCTGTTACAAAAATAACATATTAAAAAAGATAGTCAATATGACATAATGTGCGTAGAAACATTTTGCTTATATCACAACTAAAACCGGCATAAAAATACTCTCATTTTCTAATGTACACTATATTAAAATTTATAAATGTAAAGTTTTAGCGGCAAATGAAGTTAAAGGTCTAAGTAAATCACCCGCTTTTCCCGATATTACAAGTATAAGCAGCAAATATATACCGTACCTCTCCATCTGCAACCACTGAATAGCCAAGTTTCTCGGCAATAAACCATAGACTACTCTGAACCCGTCTAAAGGGTAAATAGGTATAAGGTTGAAAAACCCAAGTATAAAACAGAAATAGGCAGTATACCCCAGTACCGGTTTAATTAAATTTAATCCAAATAAATATGGCAAATCAAATTTAAACATGTTTAACACGAAAGCTATAATTAAGGCAAGAATAAAGTTTGAAAGCGGTCCAGCAAACGCAATAAGTGCAGAATCCCTTTTAGGGTTTTTTAAAAAAGTCACATCAAAAGGAACCGGTTTTCCCCATCCGAATCCTACAAACACTAATAAAAGAGTTCCAATTGGATCCATGTGCGCCAAAGGATTTAAAGTAACTCTTCCTAATGCCTTGGCTGTAGGATCTCCTAATTTATTAGCAACATAAGCATGAGCAAATTCATGCACGGTTATAGATAGAATTAAGGCGAGAGCAAGTAAAATAAATAACAGCGGACTC
>CAZEAL010000049.1:0-2139 GCA_964510265.1 uncultured Candidatus Saccharibacteria bacterium | reverse complement strand
GACCAGGGATACATGGTGCTTTCATTAAAACGGGCGGAAAAAGACAGAAAATGGTACGACGCTGAAGTTGCGTTTAAAGACGGCTCGGTGCTTGAAGCTGTAGTTGTGGAATATAACAAGGGTGGTCTGCTTGCCGACTGCTTGGGATTAAGAGGTTTTATACCGTTATCCCACCTAGATAGGGTTCATTTCGCAAACGATATTGCGAGATTTGCGGCAGGAAGCGAATCGGAACTTAAATCGTCGCTGAAAGTTTTATCCGGCAAAGTACTCAAGGTAAAAATAATTGAAATGGACAAGGAAAAAAACAGATTGGTGCTTTCAGAAAAGGACGCTTTGGGAGCTTATTCCGAAGAAGCGAGGCACGAAAAGCTGGCTAAAATAAAGGTTGGAGACGTGTTAGAAGGAATTGTAACAGGAATCATGCCGTTTGGTGTTTTTGTTGATCTTGACGGTGTTGAGGGCTTGGTGCATATCAGCGAAATTGCCTGGGAAAAAGTTAATCATCCGTCAAATTATTTCGCGGTCGGATCTACGGTTCGGGTAAAGGTTTTGGGCATAGACGGTGAATCAGGAAAACTCGCACTTAGTGTTAAAAGGCTGACGGAAAATCCCTGGGAAAAAGCGGAAGAAAAGTACAAAGTCGGAACAAAAGTGAAGGGAGTTGTAAGCAAAGTAGTGCCTTTCGGAGCATTCGTTAATCTGGAAAAAGGATTGGACGGGCTTGTTCATGTGTCCGAAACCAGCGGTCCGTTAAAAGAAGGTGAGGAAGTCACCGTAGTTGTTACCCAAGTTGACGCCGAAAATCAAAAGCTTGCATTGAGCATCAGGCAGGCCGAAGAGTCATAGGATATTCAACATACCATGGTAATGGACAGATTCACACAAAGAGCTAAAGATGTACTACTAAATTTACCTTCCGATAAAAAGGTTGCAGCCAACGTGCTTTTAGACGCAATTCTAAAAGTTTCCGGTATGGGAGCGGCTTTGATAAAAATATATCCCGGGCTTTCCATGAATAAAAATGTCAAATTAGATATTAGCCGACTGGTAAAGGAAGCTTTTTACCAGTCCGTTAAGCTGGAATCCACTTATGTGGGAACAGAACATATCCTTCTGGCAATGCTAAAAATTTTGTCTTCATCGGATACCGAGCGGGTTAAACAAGAACTGATTAAGATGAATATTTTTCCCAATACCGTAAAGTCCATTGAGAAGGGAAAAAAGACACCTCTTCTGGATTCATTTTCCGAAGATCTGAACCAAAAAGTATTTAAGGATTTTGAGAGGCCGATTCTGTTTAGAGATGAGTACAACACATTGGTTTCGGTGCTTCTACAAAAAAACAACACCAATGCTCTTTTAGTAGGCGATAACGGAGTAGGCAAGTCGTCGGTAATAGAACTTCTGGCCCGAAATATTAACACTATGGATGTTCCGCCCCTTTTATCTGGTTATCATGTTCTGGAGTTTGATTTAATGGCGTTTATGACCAATATTATCAACAAGGGGGGTGTGGACAATAGCCTGAACTCTCTGGCGGATGAACTGCGGTATTTAGGAAGGACAATTCTAAGTATAAGTAATTTTCAGAATATGTTTTTTGCTACAAACGCCGGGTTCACTGTTCCTGTGTTTTACTCCATGTTCAAAAGCGCGATAGAAACTACAGGTACGAAGCTTATTGCCACTATGACGCCCTCTCTATATGAGAAAATAACTGCCGACAATGAGCATGTACTGGAAAATTTCAGCGTGATTGAAGTGGATGAACCGGACGAGGCTTACACTTTGAAATTGCTTTTGTTAAATGCCAAATATCTGGGAATGTTTCATAGTGTCGATATACCCGACGAAGTTGTTAAATATGTGTATAAAAAAGCCAGGCAGGAATTGAAGGATTTGAAGTTTCCCCAAAAAGGATTGGATTTATTGGACCAGGCGTGCGCACGCTTAGTTATGAAAAAAACCAAATTTCCCGAAAGATATAAAAAACTTGTAGATAAAACATTTTTCCTCGCCCAAAGGTTGGATAAAAGTATAGCCTCTGGAGATTTTGATTCCGCAGTTAAATCGAGGAATTTAATAAAAAGGAATGAGGACAAGTTATTGAAGGAAGAAAAAGAAATATTTACTCCT
>CAZEAL010000048.1:0-2257 GCA_964510265.1 uncultured Candidatus Saccharibacteria bacterium | reverse complement strand
AATAACAGCCGATTCCATTATTTTGGACGGCGAAGCTATAGGTTTTGATAAAAAAACCGGAGAGTTCCTTCCTTTTCAGGAAACTATTCAAAGGAAACGCAAGCACGGAGTGGCCGAAATGGTCAAAGACATTCCGCTGAAATATTTTGTATTTGACGTTTTATATTTAAACGGAAAAGAGCTTATTGATCTACCTTTATCTGAAAGGAAAGAGTTGTTGAAAAAAGCTATAAAACCAAACGATGAAATTGTAATCGATACCTATATTGAAACCGACAACGCCGAAGAACTTGCCAAGTATTTTGAGGAAGCCAAGGATAAAAATCTGGAAGGTCTGATATTAAAAAAGCCCGGTTCAATTTATCAGGCTGGCGCACGTTCGTTTTCGTGGGTGAAAATGAAAAAAGCCGACACAAAACTGCTCAAAGATACCGTTGATTGTGTGGTCCTGGGTTATTACTACGGAAAAGGAGTAAGGGCGCAGTTCGGAATCGGCGGGTTTCTGGTCGGGGTTTATGACGAAAAAGACCAAAAATTCAAAACGATCACCAAAATAGGCACCGGCCTAAAAGAAGACGACTGGACCTACTTAAAAAAAGAAGCCGATAAAGTGAAAACTAAGGAAAAGCCTCAAAACATAGAGGTAAATAAATCATTGGAACCGGATATTTGGTGTCATCCGAAAATAGTTGTTGAGGTAGGAGCAGATGAAATATCAAAATCCCCCTCTCACACCGCTGGATACGCTTTAAGATTTCCCAGGCTGATCAAATTCAGAACCGATAAAAAACCTACCGATTCAACAAGCATTGAAGAAATTATATCCTTGCATAACATGCAGAAACATGGATATTATTAATCAGGTGTTCTTAAATTCCGGGATCAAGCTTTACTAATCAATTATTTACCGGTGGTCCCAGGAAATATATGCCTCAAGAAGATACAAATACAAAAACATATCAAAAGCCCTACAATCTTGAACCCAACATTGAAGCTGCTCTTTCTTATTTGCTCACGCCATTCTCGGGAGCGTTCGTTTTTATAATGGAAAAACAAAATAAATTTGTACGATTCCACGCATTTCAATCAATATTATTCGGGGTTGTCGCCATAGGAGCTTTGAGTGTTGCCGAGAGTCTTAAAATAATCTTAATAGGTTTTTTGCTCAAACAGGCGATCTCGATATTAATCGCCATATGCTGGTTTTACCTTATGTGGCAAGCCTATAATAAAGTTGAATTCGAACTACCATTCTTGGGAAGAATAGCTCACGACCAGATACATAAGCCGTCCGGAAAACCGGGAGACAACAATAAAGAAGAAACTAAATAATATAACTTTTGTAAAATTATTACTCTTGTAATCAAGCTCTGCCACGTTTAATAGTTTAATTGCTAAATTATGGAAGAAATCAAGGAGATCATAAAACTCAAAAGCATAAAATCCGATAAAAGGAACAAGTACGAGTTCCAGGCGTATGGGAACAGGCTCGCAGAAGAGCTTGGGGATTTAAAACACAGAGCTTTATACATAAAACTCGCCAAACAAGAGGATAGAAAATTGCTGGAGCTGGCACGCGAGTATGTTCTGGCCTCCAAAAAGGCTACAACTAAAGGAAAACTATTTATGTGGCAGCTTACGGAACTAAAAAAGAAAAAACTTCCCTCAAAGTCAAAATAATACTAGAATATTGGTAGCGGGGTTAATTGGAAATCTTATGTTTCTAAAAATTGCCAGTCAGTATAAAACTCAGTTATTCATCTCGATAATACTTTCAATTGTCTTAATAGCATTAAAAGTAACTACCCAGCCTGTTCAGATTGGTTTAATCGTGCTAGGTGCGCTTCTTGGAACATTTGTTCTGGATTTGGATTATTTCATTCACGCTTATTTTCTGGAACCGACGTCTGATTTTTCAAAAACACTAACCGGATTTATGAAGCACGGAGATTTGGGAAATGCTCTTTCATACGTTTACTACCACAGAGACGAGATTAAAGACAAAACTCTGAACAGTGTATTGTTCCAAGTAGTTCTCGGCGGCCTGATTGTATTTGTTGCTTCTTCAGACGCACCCTACTTTATAAAAGCTCTGGTATTTTCCACCTTTGTAAATTCTATTTACAGAATGTACGAGTCGCACCTGCTTAAAAAAACAGACGAATGGTTTTGGGCTTTAAAAAGCAAACCTAAAAACAACGGTGTGGGTGTATTTGCTGTGGTTCTCTTAGGGATACTTGTTTACTGTTTGAGTATT
>CAZEAL010000047.1:0-2393 GCA_964510265.1 uncultured Candidatus Saccharibacteria bacterium | reverse complement strand
TGTACTGGCCATATTTCCGGTTTGAGATGGGTTCTGTTTCATTTCTCCTATATCTAAAACGTCATTCTTATTTGCTAAACCAAATGCCCAAAGCAGATTCAATATTAACCGTGAATTAGACTGGTTCATTACAATTTCACTATTATCAGTTCCTTCTAAAAGCTTTTGGTCACTTGCCGATAAAGACCCCATCACCTCGGTGAATTTTACATTATCTATAACTCCTGTTTCAGTTAGTTTTTTACCTAAATCTGTCCATCTTATTGGCAACTTAACTTCTTGAGGAATCTTTTGCTCTATTACCTGTTGCGGTTTATCTGATGATTGATTTGAAGAATTTAGAGGATTTCCCTTTGTTTTATAATTTGGAGTTATTCTAATTTCAATACTAAACAAGTAATTGAAAATTAATATAAATATAAGAACTGAGCTCACTAAAGCCCACTTACCAAGCGAAATTAAGTTTATTATCCTTTGCAGTTTTTCTTTCATACGTAAATTATGGAATGCAGATACTAAAGAAGTTATGAAGAAAAATAAAGACACTTGTGCCCCACGAAGCAATTTATAAAGAAGCGGAGGACAGAGTTAAATCAAATAAGTATAATTTCTACATGAGGCTTTTGGTTATAGAGGATGAAAAGGATTTGGCGGAGAATTTAAAAAGAGGTTTAATCGAAGAAGGTTTCGCAGTTGACACAGCCTACAACGGAGAAGATGGGAAGTTTTTGATAGAAACTGAACCGTATGACCTTGTCATTTTAGATATAATGCTTCCAAAAATAGACGGATTAACACTTTGCAAAGAAATAAGAAAAAAAGGAATACAAACTCCAATTTTAATGCTTACGGCAAAATCGACTGTAGAAAATAAAATCGAAGGGTTTGATGTAGGCGCTGACGATTATTTAATTAAACCGTTTGACTTTGCTGAACTCAAAGCAAGAACTTACGCACTTTTAAGAAGGTCAGGAACCATAGAGCTTCCTGTTTTGGAAATTGCAGATCTTAAAATGGACCCGCAAAAACATGAAGTATATAGAGATTCCGAAAAAATAGATTTAACCCCAAAAGAATTTTCAATATTGGAACTATTGTTAAAAAATAAGGAGAAGGTTGTAACAAGAACAATGATAACTGAGCACGTTTGGGACTACAATTTCGAAAGCATGAGCAACTTAGTAGATGTTTTAATCGGAACATTAAGGAAAAAAGTGGACATAAAAGGTAAAAAAAAGCTCATTAAAACTGTTTACGGTGTGGGTTTCAAAATTTCGGAGGAAGATGAAAAATCTTAGCATAAAATTACAGCTAACTGTCTGGTATACATTTATTATTTTAATCATCTCCGTGATACTATTTATTTCGTTTTATATAGTTACTCAAAGATCGATACTTACAGAAATCGACAGATCGCTCTTAAGCCACGCATCTCCCATAGCCGAAAATATCGGTTTAAATACTGATAATGTTTTTGACGATCAAACCGATGAAATAATAACAGTCAGTAAAATCCAAGTCCCGGGAATTTTTTTGGAAGTAACTGATGTTAACGGCCACATTGTCGGAAAAGAAAACGAAAGTGCCGTATTACAAAATTTAGCGGAACAAGCAATTAAGACCGGAAAGTCCGCATATTCCAACAAAAAAATCGGTACAATTGATTTGAGAATTATTTCACAGCCTATTATCAGTGAAAATAAAGTAATTGGAACCATTGTAATGGGACATCCGATTGAAGGTTATACTAATGCTTTTGAACAGCTTAAAAGTACGTTATTTCTTCTAATCATGTTTTTCATAGCACCTTCAATTGCATTAGGATATTTTCTTTCCCAAAATGCCGTCTCTCCTGTTGTTATACTTTCTAAAAGAATTTCCCAAATAACCGAAGAGAATCTATCTGAAAGAGTCATGGTTCCGCTAAAATCGTCTGAAACTTTTACTCTAGTTGAAAACTTTAACAATTTATTAGACCGCTTAAAAGACGCGTTTTCAAAAGAAAGACAATTTATAGGAGATGTCGCGCATGAAATTAAAACACCCCTTACAGTAATTAAAAGCAATGCGGAGGTTACTTTATCTAAAAAAAGAAATATCGAAGAATATGAAATGTCATTAAATCAGGTTTTAGAGCACGTGAACAAACTTACTAAAAATCTATCGCATTTGATTGATTTTGCATGGTCACAAACTACAGATATTACAAAACAGTTTACCAAATTGAATCTATCTGAATTATTAACAGATATTTGTGAAAACAGTCGTTACCTGGCACAAGCCAAGAACTTAAATGTCGAGTGCAACATAAAAGAAAATATAAATATAATGGGAAAAAAAGAAAAACTGAATCAGGTTTTTATGAACTTAATTGATAACGCTGTTAAATTTAC
>CAZEAL010000046.1:0-3456 GCA_964510265.1 uncultured Candidatus Saccharibacteria bacterium | reverse complement strand
CTTCATGTTCAGGAAATTGCTTATGATAAAGGTATCACTACTATAGGACCAATTAGCAGAAATGCTTTTACAGATAAAAAAACAGGAGGTGATTATTATGATAAAGACTATAAAGAGATTTTAAAAACTCAATTAACTATTACTGTTCCGGATGTGAAATCTCTTGTGGAAGTTGCTCAAAGAGTTAAAACATTCTGGGAAGAAAAATTAAATATGGATGTGAAAATAAAGACAGTAGAACCTGATAAATTTGAGAATGAAATTATTGAAAATAGAGATTTTGAAGTATTGTTATACGGACAGGAAATCGGCAGAGATCCCGACAGATATGTTAACTGGCATTCAACACAAAAAGAGCCACCCGGGCTTAATTTACCGGGTTTCGAGCAAGTACGCGCAGACAGGGCACTAGAAGAGGGAAGAAATGAAATTGATAGTGACAAACGCTTAACTCACTATAGCGAATTTCAAAAAGTAATAGATGAACAGGCTCCGGCTATATTTCTTTATCATCCATTTATAAAGTACTACGTAAATAAATATGTAAATGGTATTGGAGATAAATACACTTTTACAGCTGCCGATAGATTCCTCGATTTTGGCGTCTGGTATATAACTAAAGCGATTTAAGAATCCAACTATATGTAATTTTAATCACCTGTTAAACGCTTATGCTGTGATATAATTTCCATGTCTTTTAACTGTTTTAATGGGCTTTTATATACGTGGTGGCCTTAGTTCAGCGGTAGAACGCCTCCCTGTGGAGGAGGATGCCAGGGGTTCGATTCCCCTAGGCCACCCCAATTTTTTAGGTTGTTATACCAACATCTCTACACAACCCCAAACATATAGTTCGAACCGGCACACATAATGTATAATAATAGGTATGAAAGATTCATATGACGATATTTTCAAAGACAAAGAAAGAATACTTGTAGTATTTGCTCATCCAGACGATGCTGAAATATACTGCGGTGGTACTATTGCACGATTGACAAAAGATAATAAAGAAGTAAGAGTTGTTAAGGTTACCTCCGGAAATAAAGGCTCCAGAGGACAAGAGATCTCTGAGGAAGACTTAAGGAAATTAAGGGAAAACGAGGACAGCCAAGCTATGAGAGTTCTGGGCGTTACTCCAAAAAACAATGTTTATTTGAATCTAGGAGATGGCGAAATAAATAATGATATGAGAACTATAGAACCTCTTGTAAAACAGATAAGATTATTTAAGCCGGATTTAGTTATTACACATAACCCAGAGGATGTAATTATAAAGTTTGACGAAAAGGATAGTTGGGTGAATCATAGAGACCACAGAAATACCGGTGTCTCGGTAGTTGATGCAACTTACCCATACGGTAGAGACGTGTTATTTTTTCCGAAACATTTCGAGGATAAGAGAGTATCTTCGCACAAGGTAGCTGAATATCTATTTGTAGATTCTTATAACCATAAAGACGAAATATTTATTGATGTAACTAATACTTCTGAAACCAGGACAAAGGCAATTGCGTGCCACGCTTCTCAGTATTCGGAAGATTATGCCAAGGATACAACGAATTATTTTACAGTGATCAAAGGTTCTAATAGAAGATGGGAAAGGTTTAGGTACGTTGTAGCTGATTAAACTACAATTGTAGTAAGAACTTCTATCCCCATGATAATATGGTTCAATCCTGTCTCTATCAGCCACCCCAAATTGCTGTTACTACAATATATTAAAAGACCTTTTACAATAAAGTAAGAGGAAATCATGATTTTAAATAACATTTATACTCTGCATCTTCAATAATCTAAAGAACTTTAGTGCTTTATTTAACTCAGAGGCTTTTAACAGTAAATGCCGTACATCAGCTGCATTTTTAGGCGCCGTAGCAGAGTCTGTTGCTATAAAAAAGGTATTGTAAGAAATGTTAATTTCAACAACGGTTTCAAAGAAATCTTTAAGCTCTTTTTTTACATTCGTATTAGACGGGTCATCTTTTAGTTTATTTAATAAAAAAACGCCATCCGTAGTTAAATGTTTATGAATCTTTTCAAAAAATGAGGGGGACTGACAATTTACATCAAATACATTTTCTTTGAAATTATCTACGATAATGTGGCTATATTTTTGCCTAGATGTATCAAAAAACGAATAAGCGTCAATGCTTATTGTCATTAGATTAGCTTCGTTAAGATCAAAATATTGTTTACCAAGGCTAATTATTAAAGGATCAATTTCTACGCCGGTTATGTTTTTTACATTATATACTCGATTAAATAGTTTTACTTGAGAACCTCCACCTAAACCGAGAATTAAAAGAGATTCTATATTTCCCCGAAAAATTCCTGAAAACCAAGGAAGTATTAAATACCAATCAAAATAATTTCCTTGTGGATTAACACGAGTATTATAATAAGTTTGTAAGAAGTTTTCCCCAGTATATAGGTTTAATCTATCGCCGGTTTTTGTAACTCTGACTTTAGAGTAAAGTCCAATACCTTCAAATAGAGTTTTTTCAGGAGAAAGAGTTAAAAAAAAGTTTCTCAGCATAAGACTTAGTGCCTTCATTTATTTATTGAGTATACTACTTATATGGATGACTATCGACAATCCGAAGTGTACTGTCAGTACTTTTCCAAAAGGGGCTGGGCTACAGAAACTGTTGGTTTGACTAAAATATTAATTAAAAAAATCCCATTTTTAGGTACGATACTAAGGATACAACGTGGCCCATCAAGTAATTCTTTAGTAGATATCGACAATTTTGCTAAGAAAAACAAAGCTTTGATGCTATTTATAGAGTCTGACATTAAAACTGAAAATGCCGACTATAAAGAGTTTGATAAAACTTTCAATATGCTTGATTATAAAAATATTAATTTATTTTTAAGCCCCACTAAAACCACCTACATAGATTTATCTAAGAGTGAGACTGCAATACTAGCTGGTTTTGACCAAGATATCCGTAAACAATTAAAACGAAACTCAAAAAAGAACATATCATTTAAAACAGTTGGTTGTATGGACGAATTTTATTCTATTCTTTATGAGACATCTCGTCGAGGGAAATATTTCGTTCATTCTTTTAAAAATTGGAAAGCTAAATGGGAACCCTTTGGCGATGAGGTACAATTTATTTTGGCTTATATAGACGGAGAATTACTTGGTGGCAATATGTTCACTGTTCAACCCCCAGTCGCTTTTGGTCTATCTCTGCCTTCTACAGCACATGGTAAGAGTAAGCGGATCGCAGCTACGTTAATTTGGAAGGGAATAAAACGAGCTAAAGCATTAGGTTGTACAAAATTTGATTTAAATGGGCTTTATGATGAGCGCTATAACGCACCAATAAAATGGGTAGGCTTAACAGCTTTCAAACGAAAATTCAAAGGTAACGAAGTTGAATTTATGCATCCTAAAATAAAAATCTACAAATGGTACCTAAGACCGTTGGAACGCCTAGGATTACT
>CAZEAL010000045.1:0-2678 GCA_964510265.1 uncultured Candidatus Saccharibacteria bacterium | reverse complement strand
ACGCAGTATTCATTGATACTTAAATCTAGTCTGATTCTTGCATCATGGTTTATAGTTGTGTAATTGAATCTGACCATTTTTATCATGTTGTTTTCCAATTTGACTGTTGATATTCATTTTCATTTTTCACCCGTTTCTCATTAGCTGGCATTGGGTACTTTTTATAAACACCTTGGAATCAGTAGAGCAAACAATTTGCTCAACAGCCAAACCAGTAAAGCAACAGTAAATAATGGCAGTATCCACCGTCTTAGTTTTCTGAACATCAACCTTCTCTTTCTTGCTGCCAATCGGTATTTTAAATCTGTATCCATACTTTTATGCTTCTCTCCGGATATACCAGTTTTTCGCCGGAATGCCTAAAAAGTCACCAACCTTTTTAACTGTTGAAGGACGAGGATCTCCATCCAATACCAGAACACGTCTGACTGTTTGTGGGGATAATTCTACTTCTAGTGCCAGTTGGAAACGGGAGAGACCTTTATTCAGTCTAATCTCATCAAAGAGTTCACTGTTAACTCTCTTTTCTTTATTGATAAAAATTGTCTTTTTTTGTGTGCTTGCTGTCATTTATATTACCTAATTTACAAACTCTTGTAATTTATCGCAATAAACTTTATGGTTGTTTATGTTCATTCCTGTTGACAACTATCATTATAATATGTATAAATAAGAAAAGTAAGAATAATCTTACCTTATTACTACAATTACCATGCAGAAAAGAAAAAAACCTTTGCTGAAGAGTCCGGACGATTTTGCTTCTATTGGCGAGTATGTCAGCTATATCCGTGAGACCAGAGGGTATACGCTACAGGATGTTGTGGAACTGGTAAAAGCTGCAATTAAAAATCAGTCACTTGATTTACAATGTTCTCTTTCCAGAGGATATCTATCTAATCTTGAGACAGGAAAACATGCACATCCTTCTCCTTTTAAATTAAAGGCCCTCGCTTTTATTTATAAAATTCCTTATGAATCGCTTCTGCAGAAAACCGGATACTGGGAAAAAAATATTGATAAATTAAAGCAGGATACTGCCCTTACGCTGATGTTGAAGGAAGTCGATGATATGAGCAATTCAGAGGTAAGGTCGGTAATGGATTATATAGATTTTGTGAAATCGAGACGGTCCAAACAATATGAAAAACGCCCAAAAAAGGGCTAGACAGATTATACGAAAGTATAACCTGTCCACTGCCCCAATAGATTTAAATAAAATAATTGATAGTGAATTTTTAACCCTGGATGAATGGGAGTTCAAAGGCAGGGTAAAGGAAGTGTACGTTGGTGACAGTATCGGTATTCTTCAGAATGCAACCCCAAGGAAAAAAAGAGAGCTGATAGCCCATGCACTGGGACATCATTTTTTACATGTTGGCAATCATATGTATTTTGAGGAGAGTGATCAGTTTACAAAGTTCAAACAGGAGCATGAAGCACAAAGTTTTGCTGCTGAATTATTAATGCCTCATTCTCTATTTCAGAAGGTAAAACATTTATCAGTAAAGGAGATTGCTAACTATTTTTGTGTAAATGAGGATCTAGTTAAATTTTTTTTCAAAAAAGGAGAAGTATGCCAATAGCAATGCTTATCTTTATGGACGAGTCCGGAGATACCGGATTCAAATTTAATAAAACCTCAAGCCGTTTTTTTGTGTTGACCATCGTTATTTTTGATAGTCTTGAAGCAGCTGAAAAAGCAAACGATGCAATTAAGGACTTGAGAGGAGAATTAAAACTTTCAGAGAAGTCAGAGTTTAAATTTAGTACAGGCACAACGAGTAAAGTCAAAACAGCCTTTCTGCATAAACTCTCAAAGCATGATTTCCGTTACAGAGCAATTGTTATAGATAAAACTGTTCTTGCAAAGAAAGAGGCTAATCCTGTCGATAGTTTGTATATGCTGGTTGCCGACCAGTTGTTTCTTCGAGCTGAGGGCCATATTACTAATGCCGCATTGTTTGTGGATCGGACCACCTTTGCCTTTGTACAGAAATTTAACACTTATTTAAGAAGACGACTTAATACGGATACCCACAAATTGCTTGGAAATATAAAGCACAAGGACTCAAAGGGTAATAACCTCCTGCAGTTGGCGGATATGGTATGTGGAGCTATCTACCGGAAGTATAATCGCGATGATGATACTTTCTATAAATTCATTAAAAAGAGAGAAGAAGATCTTTGGAAGCCCTACTAAACAAATCGACCCCCGTAGCTGAGATGGATCGCTATTGCTAGTGCCATCAGTTCCCTAAATAAGGTACTTTCACTACGAAGGTCATTCGGTAATAAGAATATACCAAATTCCCCCAAATTAGTCAAATCCTACTTTCAGCTTGAAAATTACATTTGTTTACATAAGTGAACATTACTGTACAGAAAGTTTATTGAGATAAATCACCATTCTCTGTAAGTTTATTACAGAAATGGAAAGTAATAACTCAAAACCTCCAGAAGTAGAAATAAACGAACTACCGGCCAATTCTTTAGTGACCAGAGAAGAACTGGATAAATTTAAGGATCTTGCACGCAAGGAGTACGGAGTGGATCTAACTGATGCACAGGCATTTGAGCAGGCCACCGCTTTATTGCTTTTGTTCGATACTGTTATAGAAACGACTCTTGTTTCACGCAAAAAACGAGTTAACATCGACACAAGCTTTTAGCTGTTATTA
>CAZEAL010000044.1:0-7519 GCA_964510265.1 uncultured Candidatus Saccharibacteria bacterium | reverse complement strand
AGAGAGTATATATTTCTAAATAACTTATAACACTTCTATAATTAACAAGTCAAAACAATATTATTTAGCGTAACCACAAGAACATATAACAATGTTTTTTTCCACTTACAGAAACCCTATATATATTGAATTATTATTTAAACAGGCCAATCAGTAACTATTAAAGGCTTTTCTTTGCTAACATTTATACTCCCCCAAATCTCCTCTGTAATAAACGGCATAAAAGGATGCAGCAGCTTCAAGCAAGTAGTATACATATACCTTAAAACACCTAAAGCCGCAGCTTTATCATCTAAATCCTCCCGTTTTTTCACCAGTTCTATATATTTGTCTGCTAATTCGTGCCACATAAATTGATAAATTGCGTTTCCGGCATCAGCCATTCTGTACTTTTCCAGGTTTCTATTAACTTCTATAATCAATTTATCTAACCCTTTCATAATTTCCTTATCTTCCGCAGATAATTTACCTCTAAATTCTTTTTCCAAACTTTTCGCGTTCTCAAAACTAGGTGCTTTTCTACTACTTTCCCCACTACCGCTGTCGGCTAAAAACTTCTCCTCCATCATCAGCATAAACCTCGCCATATTCCAGATTTTATTCGCAAAATTTCTGTAAGCTATAACTTTATCGCGCGGGAAGTTAAAATCTTTTCCGTTTGCCGTTCCGGAAATCATTCCCATCCGCAGGGCGTCCACTCCGAATTCCGAAATATAATCGTCCGGGTTAATTACATTCCCCAAACTTTTGCTCATTTTTTTCCCATCAAGCGCCCGTACGTGACCATGCAAGTAAACTTCTTTAAAAGGCTCCCTTCCTGTTAAGTAATAACCAAACATAATCATTCGTGAAACCCACCTTGTTACAATTTCCCAACCTGTTTCCAAAACCGCCGTGGGATAAAAATATTTATAATCTTCCGAGTCCGGATACTTTAAAGTTGTAAACGGCCACTGCCCAGAAGAAAACCACGTATCAAATGTATCGGTGTCGGGCAAAAAGTTTTCGCCGGGTTTTTCTTCGCTCACTTCGTAGGAACATTCTTTTGATGCAATTATTTTTTGTAATCCTGTTTTTATCTCCTCCAATGAGTATTGCTTTAATAATTCTCCGATTTGTCCGCTGACTGTTTTTATATCTTTATTCAAAAAAGTTACGGTTAAACTTGGATTCTTCTTTACGTCGTACCAAGCCGGAACTCTGATACCCCACACGGTCTGTCTCGAAATCGGCCAATCGCGCATAGACTCTATCCATCGTAGATAAGTTAGTTCGCGCCATTTAGGATATATTTTTATTGTGCTTGATTTAACTGCTTCATAAGCGGGTTTTTTTAAGGTTTCAACTTTTACAAACCAGTTGGGCAATACTAAATTTTCTACATAGTCGCCGGTTCTGTAATCAACGGGAATGACATGCTTGTAATTTTCATCAACTTTACCAATTGCACCGCCGGCGGATAAGTCTTCTACTGCTTTTTTACGGGATTCCAAAATTGTTAATCCGTTATATTTAGAAAAAGAGCCTGATTTATTTTCAATTCTTCCATCAAGTCCTATTACACCAAGTATAGGAATTTTATGTTTAATACCAATAGCATAATCATTTTTATCATGTGCTGGAGTAAGTTTAACCAGACCGGTTCCAAATTTCGGATCCACAAATTCATCCGCAATTATTTCCATTTCGTGGCCGGCCAACGGATTAACCAATTTTCTTCCGATCCATTTGTTTTTCTTTTTATCTTTTGGATTTACCGCCAAATGGGTGTCGATAAAAACAAGCTCCGGGCGAACAGTTGCTACAGATAAATATTCCGGTTCGTCCGCAGATCTATTCCGCAATCTATATTTAACATAATACAAAGGGGTCGTCTTCTCGGCGTATTGAATTTCTGCATCCGAAAAAGTGGTTCCCCATTTAAAAGAATAGTTAACAATGTAGTCCGCTCTATATATCAGTCCTTCGCTTTCCATTTTTTTGAATGTATCTAAAGTTATATCAAGAGCTTTTCTATCAAGAGTAAAAGTATATCTACTCCAATCAACACTCGCTCCCATTTCGCGGATCTGGTTTTCAATCATGTTTTTGTTTTTCTGCACGAAATCCCAAATCATTTGATACAAAGTATTGCGGTCAAAGTCAAGTCGGGATTTTCCTTCTTTTTTCAGTTCACGCTCATAAGTTGTTTGAGTTTCAAATCCCGCGTGGTCGGTTCCGGGAACGTACAAAGCGCTATATCCTTGCATGCGCTTCCAGCGAATTAAGAGATCTTCAATTGCTATCATGAGAACATTACCAGTATGCATTTTTCCGCTGGCGTTGGGAGGAGGAAGCAAAATTGTATAGGGCTTCTTCTCCGGATCGCGTGTAGCAGTAAAGTATCCGCCACTCTCCCACATCTCATATATTCTTTTTTCTATTTTTCGATGGTCGAATTTTGGTTCAAGCATTTTATCTAATTCCATTTTGACACCATTAGAAAACGGCGTCTATAAATTAACGTCATTTTGTCAAATAACTTACCGACAAAAAAACCTCTCTTGCGAGAGGCTCCATAAATATGGAAGGTACCAACCTTCTAATACTTTCAACCATAAAACTTAATGCGACAAAAGTCTTCCGGCGTTCGCCTATTGTAACGGCGAAATGTTGACAGCTATCACGGGCATTCCCGGCGGATTCTAGTTTCTGAAGTTAAGTTTTTCCGGAGTAAAGTTCTCTTAATCTCAAATTTCTTTCCGCAGCATCACTTGGCGACATTAATTCCAAGCTTTTCGCTTTTTGATATGGAAGTAGTTTACTAGATATAAAAAGTGTATGCAACTCTACATAATATTGTTGCAATATACATTGCATATATTTATGTTTTATATACAAAAACCCTTGGAATATAATCACGATTAACTCTGAATCTCGCTCAGGAGAGAATAATGAATAAATCGCTTTTGTGTCGGAATCTTTCCGCTTTGCCCCTATTTACTTTTCAGTTATAAAATGGTTTAACAAAAATAATATTCCTTTTGGAGGATCTCCTGTGGACACCATAATACTAGCGTTAGCGCTTGTGCTCGCCCTAGCCGGACTGTGGCTGCTTAATAGAGCCACAGGCAATCTCATAGGTTCACTGCTGGGCTTCGGTATTGACAAGGAGGGACAGACCGAAGCAATGATCGACCAAGAGAAGGTTAACACCGGGAGAAAGCAGATGAAAATCTCCCACATTATTCTCGCTATCGTGGTTACCCTTCTTATTCTCGCTGCAATCGCGGGATCAGGTAGGTAACCATAACAAGGTAGCAAGCATCCGCCACGGTGGATGAAAGTACGTAACCAACCGTATACCTTGAATTCTTGCTCGCAGCGCTTAAGCAAAACAAGTAATTGATTTATTTAAGAAAAGAAACGACTACATAATATGGGTCGTTTTTTTATTACGTGTCTATTGACAAACCTCCCACAAAATATAAAATCAAAAAAGCTTGCAAAGAAAGGAATCCCATCCCGGAGCAAGGAAGGAAATTTTTTGGCAGAGTCCGCGTTCGTTGTTCATCCACACGCAGCTTATGCACATGAAATGTAACTTCTTTCGGAAGCCAAACCGAAGCTGATAAAAATAAGGCAGCCGATATTTTTTTCAAAAAGCAAAGTCGGTTACAAAGGCTTGATCGGAAACGATGAAGCGAAACAAGGTGGTACCACGTGGCCTTTAACTTTTTCAAACGTAAAAGCCGCGTCCTTGCCAAAACTTAGTGTAATGGCCATGAGCAAAGTTCATAGCCCCTTCTCTCCAGCGAGAGTAGAATTAATTTACATAAGGTTTGTTGATGACGAGGTTTTTTGTTTTTCTAAGCTTGGCGTTTTTGCTTACCAACCTAATACCGCCGCATCACACAACATCTTTAAAAAATGAAATATTCAAATTTATTTGGAAAAACAATTAAGCAAACTAAAAAAGATATAACTGCTATTTCGCACAGACTTTTGCACCAAGGAGGTTTTATTAGAGAAAATGTTGCCGGACGATATTTTATGCTCCCTCTCGGAATGCGGGTAAGAAATAAAATAATAAATGTAATTCGCGAGGAAATGAACAACGCAGGAGCATTAGAAATGCTCGCACCAACTTTACACCCATTAGAACTGTGGAAAGAAACAAACAGAACAAATGAAACTGGGTTTGAACTTACAACTGTAACAGACAGGCGCGGAGCCGAGTTCGCATTAGGCGGAACCGCGGAAGAAATGTTCGTTGACTTAGTCAGAAACTTCAAACTCTCATATAAAGATCTGCCTTTCAACATTTATCAATTTTCCACCAAATTCCGGGATGAGCTTAGAGCGAGGTACGGCCTTTTAAGAACCCGCGAATTTACCATGAAGGATGCCTACTCATTTGACGCAGACGAAGAAAGCTTTAAAAAAGTTTACGATCTAATGGCAAATGCCTACACGAAAATATTCGAACGGCTCGGATTAAAAACTTACATAGTGGCTGCCGACAACGGGTACATAGGAGGTGAGTATTGTCACGAATTTGTTGTAGAACACGAAATAGGCGAAAGCAAATTTTTTGTCAGCGAGGAGGGTAAACATTGCGCTCATGAAGATATCGCAAAATTTAAGCGCGAAGAAATAAACACCAACGAAAAAGAAAAACCTTTTGAAATTTTTGAACAGCCTCAATGGGTTCAGACAATGGAAGACAATCAAAAACATTACAACCTCCTCGCATCGAGATTCTTGAAAAATGTCGTATACAAAAACAGAACAACCGGAGAAATAATAATCGCTGTAACACGAGGTGACTTGGAAGTTAATAAATCAAAACTCGAACACGTTTTAAATTTAGTCGGACAACTTGATGACGCAACCGAAGAAGACTTACACAAGCTGGGAACAAAAACCGGATATGTTCATTCATGGGGGCACAAAGCAAAATATATAGGTGATATATCATTAACTACTGTTAAAAATTTTATAGGCGGACAAAAAGAAGACACAACAGACTCAAGAAATGTAAATTACGAACGCGATTTTAAATGCGAATTGCTCGCTGACATTGCTTTAGCCAAAGCCGGATATTTAACCGAAGACGGGAAATCAAAATTGGTGGAAAAACTCGGAATAGAAGTAGGAAATATTTTCCAGCTGGGACACCACTATTCCAAAAAAATGCACGACGCAGCTTTCATAGATAAAGACGGAAAAGAAGTTCCCTATTACATGGGGTGCTACGGAATCGGAATTGAAAGAACTATGGCGGCGATTGTGGAAATGTATAACGATGAAAACGGAATCGTCTGGCCGGAAATAGTTGCTCCGTTTAAATTACATTTATTAGGAATCGGACTTGAAGATAGATCAGTTAAAAAACACGCGGAAGAAGTTTATAAAAAACTTGTGGAAAGCGGTGTGGAAGTATTGTATGACGACAGGGAAGATGTAACCGCCGGAGAAAAATTCGCCGACGCAGATTTAATAGGATGCCCGTACAGGGTTGTGGTATCTAAAAAGACAGGGGATAAAGTGGAAGTAAAAAAGCGAGGAGAGAATAAAGTAGCGTTGCATAATTTAACTGGTTTAGAACAAATAGTACAACGCTAAATGATATAACGATGAATGAACAAAGTCCAACCCAACCAACCAAAAAAGTTATCGACTATTTCAGCACTAAGGAGTCCAAATGGGGTTATACTCTCTTTCTCAAAGGAACCAAACACTTCGGATATTATCCGGAAGGAAAAGAAAATATATCAATAGCCGAAGCACAACACCTAATGGAAGATAAACTCGCTGAAAAGCTTAGCTTGCCCGCGAAATCGTTAGTATTGGACGCGGGGTGCGGTGAAGGGAAAGTAGCAATCTATTTAGCTCAAAAATACGGGTATAACATTAAAGGCGTGGATTTATTAGACTTTTCACTCCAAAAAGCAAACGAGGAAATAACCAACCTGGGATTATCAAACAAAATAGAAGTAAAACAAGGAGATTACTCCAAACTGGAATTTGCAGATAACACCTTTGACGGCGCATACACAATGGAAACTCTCGTGCACGTTGCAAACTATAAGGATGCACTGAACGGCTTTTACAGAGTGTTAAAGCCGGGTGGGAAGCTTGTGCTTTTTGAATATTCTTTGAGAAATTGGGATAAATTCACTCCTAAACAACAAGAAATGGGAAAGCTAATAATCGAAGAGTCGGGAATGCACGCGCTTCCCCACTTTCAGGATGGTACATTTAAAACACTTTTAAAAGAAACGGGATTTACAAATATCTTTATTGAAGATGCTACACAAAGAATTATGCCAATGTTAAAGATTTTTTATAAAAATGCTGTGATCCCTTATCAAATAATTAAACTATTAGGTCTTCAAAGGAAATTTGTAAATGCAACAGCCGCTGTTGAAGGATACAAAATGATCCAAACAGGCAACTACGGTAGCTACAATATTGTTAGTGCGGTTAAATAACGACATAACGCCCAGAGACTGGTACTCCGCAACCCTATTATAATAATATTTATTCTATATCCATGACACCTAAAGAAGGGTCTGCACTTATTTCGCTTAAAGATCTGTTTTAATCTCCAAGGGAGAAAATTTTCTGACGCGGACTTGATCGGTTGTCTTTTCGGAGTTGTGGTTTCTAAAAAAACCGGGGACAAAGTGGAAGTGAAAAAAAGAAATGAATTGAAAGAATCACTTTACGGTCTAACAGAATTGTTAGAGATTGCGGGGTATTAAAACAATTAAATTTTATTTAAACACTGAATACGATTTCAGAAACTCTGACAAGTCGTTCAAAGATATTTCTGAATCAGCAATATCAAGTGCTAATTTAATTAATCTCTTTTCGGAAACAACTAATTTATATTTATTCATCCTGAGAAAAACTATTCCGGACACAATGGCTGTTCTTTTATTTCCATCAACAAACGGGTGGTTCTTAATAATGGCATGAATAAGGCTGGCAGCTTTATCAAATACTGACAAATATAAAGCGGACCCACCAAATGATGTGCCAGGTCTGTGAACAGCAGATTCAAGAAGGGCAATACTCCTTATTCCGGGGACACCGCCATATAATTGAAGTACATATTCATGAATCAATATAACTTCTTCAACGGTCAAATAACGCATTATTATTTTTTAGATAATTCGCGGAGAGCATTTGAATACTGTTGGGTCACCTTTTTTACCAATTCAAAAAACTGGGGATCTACTTTTGATGTTGGTTCTTTCACATTTACAATAAGCGTTTTTTCATCCAATCCCGGCTGTATATAAACTTCAGATCCTAAATCTATACCCAATAAGTCCCTGATTTCCTTAGGGAAAATTACCCCTATTGAATTGCCGATTTTTGTTAGTTTTTGTTTAAACACCATGGTTATTACATGTTATTACCATAATATGCTTTTGTCAATTTTAAATTTCACCTTAAATCCATAACACCTAAAGAAGGGTCTGCATTTATTTCACTTAAAGATCTGTTTACATCGCCCTGATTAAAA
>CAZEAL010000043.1:0-2818 GCA_964510265.1 uncultured Candidatus Saccharibacteria bacterium | reverse complement strand
ACATGATGAAGCGCTTCACCATAAAAGGAGATACCATAGTGTGGAAATAAAGCAAAAGCTTAAAGATACGGGTTTTGAAATTGTTAAGTACTCGTATTTCGTCACAACGGCATTTTTCCCTATATTTGTAATTAGAACTCTTACTACACTTTTTAAAAGAAACGCCTATCCAAAAACCTCATACATAGCACTCCCGGGTTTCCTTAATAGTTTTGCAATTAAAGTTATGGATGTGGAAGCGAAACTTTTAACAAAAATGAAACTGCCAATTGGAACTACAATTACTGTGGTAGCCAAAAAGGTCTGACCGAGGTGCTATTATAATATTGATGAAGAAATTATCCATAATTATTGTCAACTATAATACAAAAGATGTATTGAGAGACTGCCTGAATAATTTAAAGGATGTTTATGGTGATCTTGAAATTATTGTTGTTGATAATGCATCTAATGACGGTTCGGCTGAAATGGTAAAGAATGAATTTAAGGGGATTCTTCTAATTGAAAATGATAAGAACAAGGGTTTAGCCGCGGCGAATAATTTGGGATATAGCATTGCAGGGGGAGAATACTTATTATATCTGGGTTCGGACGCATTCCCAAATAAAAAAACTATAAAAGGCGTTATTGATTTTATGGATGCAAATAAAGAAGTTGGAATTTCAACGTGCAAATTAGTATTAAGGGACGGGCGGATTGACCGAGACGCACATAGAGGTTTTCCTACTCCCTGGGCTTCAATTACCTATTTTATAGGGTTAAATAAAATATTTCCAAAATCAAAACTTTTAAACAGATATTTCCTGGGTTATCAAAATATGGAAGTGCCTCATGAGATAGATATGTGTATCTCCCATTTTATGATGGTCAGAAGGGACGTTTTTAATACTATCGGAAATTGGGATGAGGATTTCTTTCTTTACGGTGAGGATGTTGATTTTTGCTATAGAACTAAAAAAGCCGGGTGGAAAATAATGTATTTACCTCAATTTGAAGCAGTACATTACAAAGGTGTAACCGTTGGTGTACGAAAAACTTCGAGCGACATTTCACCTGCAAGTGTGGAAACAAAGAAACTTGCCAGAGATAATACCGTTAAAGCGATGAAATTATTTTATTCAAAACATTATAAAAAAGTTTATCCTGCAGTTGTAACCGTTTTGGTTTTGGCAGGTATAAAATTAATGGAAAAAATTCGTGCTAGGAGGTGATTACTTTGAACGATTATAAATGCAATTGTGTCAGATGCCCTCAATGTTCAAGTTCATTTGTAAATATAGTAATAGGTATCGGACTTGGTATTTTGTTGAGCAGACCTTTAGCTGCTGATCATCCTGTAAGATGGGGTATAAGTATTCTGATTGCAGGACTTATTGGATACGCGTACTGTGTTTATTTATCTAAACAACAGCGTCCTGAGGAGCATGAGATGAAAAAAGAAACGGAAAAGACACCCGGTAATGGTGGAGAGTAGTTATTTAGTTCTTTCCATCATAAATACAAGTAATGATTCAAAGATATCTTGCATATTTCTATCATCAGTAATATCCCCGATATATTTTTTTCCTTCTTCTACATACTCCCATCCTTTTTTCAGTACATTATCCAAAGTTCCTGATTCTCTTAATATTTCTCTCATTTTATATACGTCTTCTTTTGTAACATCTTCCCTTCCTAAAACCGCAGATTGAAAGGCTTTCTGATCATTATTTCCAAGTTTTCTTAAATTGAACATAAAAAGAGTGTTCTTGCCTTCTCTCAAATCGGAAGTTATTGGTTTCAATGTTTCCTGTTCTTCTCCAAATATACCTAGATAGTCATCTTGTATTTGAAATGCCCACCCAAAGCATCTGGCATAATTCTCAATTGCCTTTTTACGCTTCTCGGGAATTTCACCTACTAAAGTTGCGCCTACCATTAAAGGTAATAAGGATGTATATTCTCCTGATTTAGTCCAAAGTATATTTAAAACTTCCTTTTCGGTTATATCTTCGTGTGCCCCTGATGTAATATCAAGTACCTGTCCGTGGGCAAGTCTTATGACGTACTTTGCATAAATTTTCCCGGCTTCAATTATTCTTTCAGGTGGAAATTTAGCATTTAAAAGTGTTTCCCATGACATATACAAAGTAGCATCACCAACCGAAACTGCCATAGAGTTTCCGTAGTGCAGGGGGTCTGTTTTAACATGAATTTTTTCTCCGTATTTTTTATATATAGAATTGAGCGTTTCGACTCCCCTTCTAATGTTATCTCTATCCATAAAATCGTCGTGGACCAATACGCCAGAATGAAAAATCTCAATAAAAGTGGAAGTTTCCAATATATCCTCCATCTTTTTACCTCCATTTGCTTCGAAACCTAAACATACTAAGCAACCTCTAATACCCTTGCCTTCAGCTACTAAAGCATTAAAATGGCCCACTGCCTCTGCCGGGAGCTTTCCAACCTCTTTAGCCTTTTCTTCTTCAATTAAGAGGTAATTGTTAAGTATGCTTTTGACGCTTTTAATATATTTTTTTAGGTATTCTTTCCCGAGTAATCCATCCATAAGAATCCAAAATATCAAGTTAGTATAACTCAAACTACTACGAACGCAATATAATTAGAATTTTATAAAATTTTAAACGTAGCAATAATAGATTTTAACATATCTTCCAGTTCATGTTTAGTTTCTACATTCGCGGCTGTTGTTAACAATGCATTTTTATCGGATGTCTTTCCTATATAAATATAAGTGAGTTTGGTACTCGATCCTGTATTTGTTTTTATTTCTTTAAAAAGTCGGTCGCTCAAATATACATATTTACAAGAATAA
>CAZEAL010000042.1:0-4666 GCA_964510265.1 uncultured Candidatus Saccharibacteria bacterium | reverse complement strand
AAGGAACCAATAGCAACGTTAAAAAGGGTAAAATGTCAGAACTCATCCTATAACCAAATGACCATCCGCCATACCAATGCTTCCATCTTCCAACGATTAAAGTATGAAGAAGTATAATAATTATTGACGCAATATATAGAGAATCTTCCTTATAGTTCTTTCTCTTAAAAACTATAAAAGCCCCCAATAAAGAAAACAAAAAAACGGGCGAATAAGTTAATATTCCCTTGCTGGGAGAAATCCACATACCCAAAAATCCTTCAGGAAATTTAGAAAGCCAGGATCTTCCAAGCTGATTGAAATAGCCCTGATTTTCAATTGATATGTAATAAGTTTTGTTATACCAAACAAAAAATAAAAAGCATAATGTCAAACCCGCAACTACTAAGAGCAAAAACTGTAACAGACTTTTTTTTGAATAACTTTTTAATATCAAATAAACAAGAAATACAGATAAGACTATTACCGGCAACCCTGCGGTCGGTCTGGAAAGCACCGAAATACCCATAAATAACCCACCTAGAAAAGTCTTTTTTAAATCGAGTTTTTCCTGTTTTTCGAATATAATGCCTGCAAACATATAAATTGCCAGCAGTAAAAACAGCTGTACCGGTCCGTGTTGCCACAAGGCTTGAGATATCAATGCAAAATTCACTGATGAAAACAGATAAATAAATGTAACAAGTAATGATTTCCTTGAATTCTTAATTAAATAGTTATTTAGTAACAGATACATCACTCCACCGGACATAGCCATTACTAATGCCGCTGCCATATGAGATAAAAACGCCAGATTTTCAAAAGTTATAACCATTCCTAGCCCTACGGGTAAAATATATACCAGAATCGCAATCAAACCACTTATTATAGGAAATGCTGAAATATAATGTGTATTGCAAAGTCTGTCAAAATCTGACGATTTAACTTGAGAGCCAAATTCCACGCATACCGTCGGATCTGCTGTAGGATTTATTTTCTTAAGATAGAATGGTGTTAATCCTAATTTGTAATCTTTATCATCCGGGTGAGGATACCTCTGGATAATCATATTATAATATGTATCAGTGTAAATAGTCCCTTCCTTTAAGATTGTAACCGGAATAAACATAGCTGGAATAGTATCTTCTGATTGAACCGCAAGCTTGTTGATTCCTAATGTATCAACTAACACCCATGAGAAAAAATAAAAAATAAAGGAAAAGACAAATATTTTAATAAAGTTCATATAAAATAATTATACTTTAGGTGTTTAAAAAAGTTTTAACCTTATTTTTAACTTCTGTTTCAACAATATTATGTAAATTATAAAACTAATAACCTCTAAAAACCGAGATGTCAAAATTTTTTATAATTCTATAAACTAATGAATAATCTATAAGTGGAAAACTATAATATGCTGTGTCATATAAAACATGACTCAGCATTCCAAGTGTAATTACAAATAGTACATAATTATTTTTCTTTTTAATTTGGTAAAATCCCCCAATTAACAGAAATAGTAATAATTCCCACGAATGAAAAAATACATAAACTTTCCCGCTATATGCAAATTGTGTACCTAATGCAAAATCGTGCAAATTAAATGAAAACCCATAATATAGAAAATAGTCTATCAAATGGTCTAAATCTATAAAAAGCACCGAAACTAAACCAATTAATAGATGTTTTGGAGTAAATAACTTTTTACCGGTTTTTCTGAATAACAGTAATATAGTGGAAATAACTGTTATATAAAATATAAGATGACCTGTTTCATGGATTATTAAGTACATTATTAATTAAATCTTCTCAACTTTGAATAGATACGAATCATCGAATTCATTAACCAATTTTATTTTAGAATTATTTTCAAAAATTTCTTTATCTTCCTCAGAGACATTTTTAAATACTATCAAATATTCCCCATTTAACTCAAGCAGTTTATCTAAACCTTCTTCTGTATTTAGATTCTCGGTAAACTCTTCGGATACCATACTTTCACTTGAATAATATTTAGGATTTATAAGAAATCTTTTATGGCTATATATCCAATACATAGCATCAAGCGTTGAATTATTGGGGTAAACAGCAAACATTGTGTTTTCAGGAGTGTTCTTATTTAAATATGAATAAACAGTAGGAGGAATGTCTTTTTTAACTAATTCAAATGGAATAAATGTCTCAATCAGTGTAATTATAGTTAAACATATTATAATTAGGTTTAAATATTTAAGATTACTTTTTAATTTCTCATAATTTTCATTAACAACATATGCCGTAATAGTAACCAGATTCAAAAGTAAAATAACACTGAAACGCGACGATACCCTAAACATTGGGAAATATTTATAAAGTAAATATCCCGGAGTATATATTTGCATCCCACCAATAGTAAAAAAAGGAGGAAACATTAATATGAATAATATTAGATTACAAACTATATATATCGTTATGTTTTTCCGTGTTTCGACAGAATTTTTATAAGACCATAATAAAACTAACGAAGAAACCAGTAAAAACACAATGCCGAAAAAGTTGCCCTGGTGCTCATTTGCAAAGTAATCATCTGCCAGAAAATAATCCGTTCGTTTAATTCTTTCTAAAATATTTACCGAAAAACCCCCTAACATTGGGTTTTTTACCGGAGGTAAAAGAAAATACCATGGACGTGAACTAAAAGAGAAAAAATCTTCATAAGTTCTGGCGACAGTCCGTCCGACCTGCTTATATCCCAAATAATTTGCCTTAATATAAGGAAAAAGAGTAATTACTAACAGACAAGCAAAAATTAAAACCGTTAATACTGTATTTCTCAGAAGCAAAAAATCAAACTTCTTTTCTGAATACCATTTATAAAATAAATTTACCGTGCAGGCAATTAAAAAATATATTAATGACATAAATCCTGCATAATTAGAAATTAATGTGGATACTGTAAAAAACACTGCTAATTTCACAGCGTTTTTTAATGAATTTATAGTAAAAAACTGTCTAAATATTATAAAAAACAAGGGAAAAATCCATATTTGGAGTAGATCAATATGTTTCCATAAATGCGACCACATATAAGAGGAAAAAGTAAATATAAGCGCCCACAAGAAAGAATATCTATATTTTTTAAGCAACAAACGAGCAAATAAAAAGGTTAAACCCACACTTACCAGACTTATAATAAAATAAAAATTCGGTCCAAAAACTGACAGTCCAATAGATAATATCAAGGTTGAAAGCGGCTGATTGGCCAATAATGGATTAAGTAAGTGCTCGAAAATAGTTCTATACACATGAAAACTATTCAAATTTGGATCGGAAATAGTAAATGGTGAATTAGAAATGAGTCCCCAGGACAAATGAATAGTTTGATCATCAAGACCTCCCGGAATTGTCATAGCTACCCTCCGTTCTTAATATATTCTTTATACTCAATGACGCACCTAACTAATAGGTATAAAAAAACCCATATTGCAATTCTTTCAGCAATATCAAATAACCTTACGATCACAAAAACCGGTATAACTGCAAATAAACCCATTCCTATTTTATTAAAAATATCTCTACTCGGTTTAACTAAGTGCATTATTACAAGCCACAATAAAAATAATATAAATAAAATAAGTTCGCCTGAATTATGTAGTACGATCGTATCTACCAATGTGAACGTTACGACAAAAGTTATTAATATATATTTAACAAATTCGTACCTGGGACTCATTTGTTTATTTTATTCCTGTATAATTTTACGGCTACTATACCAGCAAAAACTGTAACTATTAAAACGTAAATAACCATCAGTACATAAAAATTTCTTTGAGGCGTGTATTCGATTATTAATTCTAGCTTATCAGACACCGGACTAGGTTCAATATCCCAACCGTTTGCATACCCGTTAGCAACAAAATGTCTACTATCAGAAAAAGGCTTCTGAAAGAATGTTTTCAAATAGTCAAAATCAAAGAAAATATCTTTAATAGTCATCTCAGCAACATTAAAGTTTTGATATTCCTTAATTTTAACTTCATCCGTGAACAAATTATTTTGTTCAAATAGTTTCCAGTTTTTATCAAAGTTTTGATTAAACACTAATAAAAACTTGCCTTTGATATTTTCAATTAATACTCTATATCTTGTTGGATTTAATTTTTGAAAAGTAATATTGGGAATTTGAAACTCACTGTTTACATTATTCTCACCTACTAAGTTAATTATTGGATCGTATACCCTTTGAATTTCAAGGTTTTTTATTGTATTTTCAACAGTCTCAAATCCAAAAACCAGTATTGCGTTTTTAATATCTTTCTTAGAAGTAAAAATAGCTTCAAAATGAGAGTAACAGCTCTCGTTCTCTATAAAAACACAATATCTTGTTCCCTTTAAGCTTTCATTATTTATTGGATTTATTTCAAAAACATGTAAATCTTCATCCAGAGAACTTTTCTTTTGGATAGCATCTGCTCTCTTGTCTGCACCAATCTCCTCAACTATAGAAACAGATGTTTTAGGTACATTTGTTTTGTAATCAAACTTTATTTTATATTGCTGGTCACTTTGGAAATTTTTAATTTCAGCGAATTTGCTAGTAATACCAAAGTCTTTCCATTCACCAATATCAATATGCTCTAAGAATAAGTTAGGATTTAAAGGTGAATAATCTCTATCTTCAACTTTTAATTCACCGACTCCTATTTCT
>CAZEAL010000041.1:0-2946 GCA_964510265.1 uncultured Candidatus Saccharibacteria bacterium | reverse complement strand
GCTGTAGTAGGACAGGATTTAGCGGCTTCTATTATGTCTAAGGCATCATCCCAAGTACCTTCTTTAACGTATGCAATTCCGGCTTCATCCAAATCGAATGTATTCGGGGCTCTAATAATACAAGTCCCCGCGCTAATACAAAGCTCATTTATAACTTTAATTTTCACTCTCGAATTAGGATCTTTAGTAAATTCGTTTTGACCTCTGGCCATTTAATAACCTTCCTTAATAATTTAACCTAACTAACATAAATGAATAGAATTCTTTTTAACCTTCTATGTAATTTCCTGTCTTACCTCCAAATTTTTTTAACTTCAATTCGGGTTTTTTTAATAAACCAATAATAAAGTTTACACCATAAACTATATGTGTGAGAACTATTCCGATAGCAACATATAATCCGGATAATAATGACCTATCCTTAATTGAAACCCGAATAAACTCAAACGAAACTAACAAAAAATACAAAAAAACAACAGGTAAATAAACATACGATAAAAAAGGAATCAATAAACATATAAAAGGACCTGTCAGCAGTCCTAAAATAAATAGAGATGGAATAAAATATGAGAGATTTCGGGAATTTTCCGGAAAGATTCTAGCAAAGTAGCCTCGGTGTTGACCATATCTTGAAATTTGTTTTAAGTGCGGTCTAAATAAATTTCTTCGATGATGATAAACAACAGGTGACGGATCATAAATAAACTCTCTTCCATATATTTTTATCAAATCAAGACACAATTTGGTATCTTCACCGGGCCAAAAATCTTTAATAAACCCCCCCACGCTCAAAAATGCATCTTTTTTCACCATAAAATTGACTGTCGGATAATCGTTAACAGTCTTGGGGTTCAAAGGTACGTGTCTATGAACCGTTCCTGCGCTTGAAAGCAAAGACTCCAATACTCTCCCTGAACATTTTTCCAGAAATCCCGCATTTAACGGGGTAATTGCAGGCGCTCCCAATGCGTATACACTTTCATCCTTAAATATCTCGTAAGCTTTATTGAGCCAATCATCTTTTGGATAGGCATCATCGTCCAAAAAGGCAAGAATATCTCCGGCGGAATTATTTGCACCTATGTTTCTTTTTTCTCCCGGTCCGACATTTCCTGATGACAGCAATTTGAACCTTTCGTCACCGAAATCAAATGTTTCCGGATTGTCGGTTAGTATTATTACTTCAAAATTATCATATTTTAACTGCTTTAATTTTCCAATATTCTCCCTTAAATGATCGTTTATAGATCTGACTGGTATTATTATGCTAAATTTCATAGGCTAAAATCTCAAATATTATTTCTCTGATTCTCCAGTATTTAACTGCATCTCCAATTCCCTGTCATAAACCCATTTTCTCTTATTATTATCATGATAATACTTTAATATGTGCATTCTATAAAATATAGCCAGAGTATCATGAAGCATTCTCCTTATAAACTCGTCAAAAATCAAAAATCCTTTAATCCTTGAGGTAGTAAAATCAAATTTTACTTCTACAGGCGCTTCATATATTCTCTTGAAACCTAAATAATGAGCCACAGCTAATAATTCTATATCAAACGCATACTCTTTTATTACCAGTCTGGGCATAACTGTTTCCAACACTTCCCTCCTATAAACTTTCAATCCGGTTTGTGTATCATGCACTTTGACACCGAACAACAATTTTATAATTGTAAAATAACCCCAACTATAAAGTTTTCTGAAAAACGGATAATTTACTTTAGAAACCGGGTGGCGTTTGCTACCTACTATTATATCCGCATCATACCATTCCATATGTTCAAGAATCATTGAAATACCATTCGGATTTATTTCCAGACCCGCATCAATAAATGCCAAATAATCTCCCAAAGCTCTCGCCATTCCATATTTAACTGCATACCCTTTTCCTCGATTTGTTTTATAACCGAATACCCGGATAACGTCTCTTTCCATTTCTTTTGCCAGCTCAAATGTTTTATCTACAAAACCGTCAACTACTACTAATATTTCAAAGTCCCATCTGCTTTGGCACATCGTATCGTAAACGTTTTTTATATCATGTTTTATTGTGTCTTGTTTTTTATAGGCAGGTACAATTATGGATACTAATTTTCTCGCCATTTTACTATAATATTGAAGCTCTATTGGCTTCCGATTTTGCTGCGAATAGTTGAATAACCATATACAAATAACAATATTAAGAGCATCGCTGCGACTAATATATTAACTCTAATCACAGTAAATAGCGAGTCATTGAAAATGTTTAAAGCTAGAAATTGAATTGCAACTGCCGGCAGAAGCAATAAGAATACCTTGGTCTGATTTATCGCAAGGAAAAAATTAACCATAAAAGTTATCAGAACATACAATCCTATAAAGATCGCAAATGACGGTATGAACGGAACGGTCGGCAGGAACGGTTCTCCGAACATAATCCGCACAATTAATGAAGGAAAAATACTAAACACCAGCAAACCCATAATTACAATTATAAATTGGATCGCGAGAAATTTTTTCAGTTTTTCATATACATACTGTTTTTTAGCATGCGCTTCAGAAATCTGCGGAAACATTACGACCGAAACAGTTCCCGCTCCAAAAAGAAGTATCTTACCTACTGTAACCACTCCTGCATAATATCCTGCCATTTCAGGATGAAAAAATCGTTTCACCAGTAAAACGTCAATATTGTTTAGCATCATTAACCCAAGATTGACCAGCAAAACCGAAGCAGAGAAAGTGAGTATTCTTTTATAGTGTTTTTTAAATGACATTTTATGAATTTTATTTACTAAATCAGATTTTAATAATAATAGCGCAATGAAGTAAGTCAGTATAATAACAATGGAAATACCTCCATACGCACCGGCAACTCCATACCCTACTAAAACGAACAAAACAGGAATCACAAGACGCAACAGACCAAAAATAACTACATAAAATGCGTAGGAATTAAAT
>CAZEAL010000040.1:0-1518 GCA_964510265.1 uncultured Candidatus Saccharibacteria bacterium | reverse complement strand
CCCGCTTCGTAGTCATCATAATTTGTGGCGAGATTGTTGACGAGTCTCCTAAGCCATGCCCCTGATCCATTGCCCCAGAGCGGAAACATGTAAAGATAGAGTATCTTCATGAGAATTTCTAATTTCTAATTCCTAATTTCTAATAAAATTTCAAAAATTAATTGAAGGTGGGTCATAATTCCACCTTTGATATTTAACGCACCTTAACAACTTGCAATATACGACAATCACCTCCTAAACTAAAAGTATTTAGTGTTTTAGAAGGAGGTGACAGAAATATTTTAGTACAAGAACTGTTACTTGTAAAACTCATTAAGATTGTTTTGTATATGTTGCCCGAGATTAAACTTCCCGTCAGACGGGGAAGACCATATGTGTATTCTCCAGCCGTCATCATGTGTTGTTTTTTGGTGATGGTTGCCAAGCGATCGTTGGTTCGAGGATTGTATGCGTTCTTAACCCATACTGATGATTATCAAGCTATTGCCATTAGAGGCGTTATTCCTTTTCCCAAAGGCACGATTCCAACCCGCCGCACATTTGATCGAAGACTAAAAAACTGGCAAATATCGGTACAACTTTACATGCTGGGATTGGTTCTCATACTTATGAGGAGGTTTAGACTTGCCATTTCCAGACTCTCTTTTGATAATCGGATGTTTGAAGCGGTGGGAGCCATTTGGCATGCAAAAGATATGAAGGAAAATCATATCCCTACAGGTCTTCGCAATATTGACAAGAGCGCTGGCTGGGGAGTCTCAAAATACAGAGGTTGGATATTTGGTCATGCGCTTGAGGTCATTGTGGCAACTGGAAAACTTGTTATCCCCATACTTGCCCTGGCTCGTTCCCTAAGAGTTAGAGGCAATAGTGCAATTGGAGCAATCATTAAGCTGTTGCCAAAAGTAAAAAAAGGAGTAATGGCAGGAGACTCTGAATATTTTGATCAGAAGTTGGCGAAAGTAATTGGTGAGACGGGAAGATCACTCCATGCCCCCTCAAAACAGAATCCAAAACAGACACCCAAAAGCAAGACTTACTACAAGAGAAAAACAACGGTTGAACCTTACTTTGAAAGATTCCTACAAGCTTTTATCTTACGAGGGAAACTTGATCGAAAGGGACCAAACGCTTGGGGATATCTGGTAACCTGCTGTTTTCTTTATCAGCTGATGGTTTTTTACAATATGTTAAACCACGCCAACCATCCCTTACAAGTAACTCATCTTATTCGTATGCTGTAAGTTGTTAAAGTGCCAGTTTCAATATCCTGGGATACTGAAACATGAGATTAATAATTATGACCCAGGTTCAATTAACTTCTGATCAAAATGGTAATTAAAAATTTCTTTGTGCGTAAGGAGAAGCACGCTTAGATAAAGAAACACTATCAGGACAATGCTTAAAAGATCTTTATTTCTCATTTTTCTTATTATAACAATCTATTATAATAGAAAATATAAAAATGGATTCCTCAGGCTTTTTCAAAAAACATAAGATACTCGTATTTTTCGTAGT
>CAZEAL010000039.1:0-3967 GCA_964510265.1 uncultured Candidatus Saccharibacteria bacterium | reverse complement strand
CCGGAAGGGTGATTATGAACAAGTATTATTGAGACCGCGTTTTTTTCCAGTGCCGATTTAAATATTTCCCTTGGGTCTACCAAGGTTTCATTCACAGTTCCTATAGAAATCAGATCGGTTGATATAAGCCTGTTTCTTGAATCCAAAGAAATAAGATATAAATGTTCTTTTTCTTTGTTGTAAAAAAACTTCTTTACCGATTCATAGACATCCTTGGGTTTATTGATATTAATTTTTGTCAGTTCTTTTTCGGTGAATATTCTTTTTGAAATTTCACAGACAGCTTTGATACTTGCTGCTTTGGCTTTTCCGACGTTTTTGAAGGAAATCAGTTTGTAATAATCCGTTTTATATAGCCCCTTGAATCCGTGTAAATCACTTAGAATCTTTGACGACAGCTCAAATACCGACTCATTTTTACCACCTGCTCCTAAGATGATCGATAAAAGTTCTATATCTGAGAGAGCTTCAGTGCCAAGTGCAGCGAGTCGTTCCCGCGGCAGATCATTACGATTAATAGTTTTTAATAAAGAATTAATCATTTTAATTAAACTACTATCCAGCGGTATTCATTACAATGTATATTTATCTATTTAAACCGGAATTATGAATAATATTAATAACAAAATAAATTATGGGAAAGTAAAAACCTCTCCCAGGAAAGATTCGGGAAGAAATTAGGATTGTCGGGAAAAACAATATCTTCATATGAAACAGGCCGTTGTATTCCTCTACTTTATATACTGGATAAAATTTCAAGCGTTTATAAGGCGGAAATGTTTGAAGCATATGAAGATACAAAAAATAAAGTTAAGCAGGTAATGAACCAACTGCAGGAATTAATTAAATCCTTGGAAATTATGTTTTTGTCCGATTGAAAAATTATCTCTTAGAATACTGAGGGGTCTTTCGAGCTTTTCTGAACCAATACTTCTTTCTTTCAACCATTCTCGAGTCTCTTGTGAGCAGTCCCTGCTTTCTTAATAATTGAGAATTTTCTTCGCTTAATTTTGACAAGGTTCTGGATAGTCCGTGTATTATAGCGTTCAGTTGTGAAGATTTGCTCGATCCGTAAACTTTAATTGTGGCGCTGAACTGTGAGTTGGGGTGCGAAACACCTATTATATGAAAGGGTCGCATCCATTTAATTCTGTCTTTCTCACTTGGAAAATAATCATTGATTGAAATTCCGTTCACAGTGATATCACCCTTGTCTTTGAATAAAAATACTCGGGCTACGGCCGTTTTTCTTCTACCGGTTCCGGCAATAAAATCTTTAGGACTTTCTTCACTTGTTTGTACTTCTTCTTTTTTAACTCTTGGCATTTGCTGATATTTGAGCATTGTGTGGATGCTCTGTGCCTTCATAAATAAATAAATTGCTCATTCTGACTTTATGCAGCTTATTTTTTGGGAGCATTCCGCTAATTGCCTTTCTTAATACTTCCGTTGGTTTTTTATTCATCAATTTATCTGCTTTAATACTTCTCAATCCTCCCGGATATCCTGTGTGGTGATAGTAGATTTTATTTTTAAGCTTACTACCCGTTAATACAACGTTTTTAGCATTAGTTACCACAACCTTATCACCTAAATCCATATGAGGACTGAATGTAGCTTTATTTTTTCCGGTTAACATATTTGCCACTTCAACTGCTACCTTACCCAGCACTTTGTTTGAGGCGTCTACATGCACCCAATTCTTCAGTATGTTTTTAGAACTTGGACTATAGGTTTTCATATTTATTCTTCGGCTCCTTCTTCTGTTTTCTCTATGTTTTCGCCGGGTTTTTCCTGTTTCTCAGCTTTTTTAGTTTTTTTCTTGGTGGCTTTTGATTCTTTGGGTAATATCAATTCCACCCTCGCCATTTCAGCGTTATCGCCGTTTCTGTTTCCGATTCTAACAATTCTTGTATAACCTCCAGCCTTACTTTTTAATTTTGGTGCTATATCTTCGAAAAGTTTTTTTACGGTACTCTCTAAAGACAATTCGTTTTTTACCATTTTCATTGAATTATAATTATTGTTTTTAATGGCTCTTGTAATTAGTTTTTCGACATAAGGTCTTACATATTTTGCTTTTGCGAGAGTAGTTTCAACTTTACCTTTTATCAGAAGAGAATCAGAAAGGTTTCTTAATAACGCCTTTCTATGAGAAGCATCTCGATTGAGCTTTTGGGTTACTACTCTATGTCTCATTTACAGGAGTCCTTCTTTCTTTAAAAGTTTCTTGATTTCCTCTACTGATTTCTCACCTAGATTTTTAATATCAGCTAATTCCTCATCGCTTTTTTCAGCCAGCTGGTCGAGTGTTTCTATCCCTTGTTTTTTTAAGGCGTTTATAGTTCTGGTTGGAAGCGGTAATTCATCTACTGATATTTTTTCTGTCATAACTCTTTTTTCATTACCCATACTGCTGTTTTCAGCTTCCTGTTCTTGTACAGGCATCACCCATTCATATATTTTGATGGCGAATTCCTTAAGCAGATCTGCCGACTTTTTAACGGCTTCGGATGGCTTTATACTGCCATCTGTTTCGACAGATAAAATTAAATTATCGAGATTGATGTCTTTTCCAAACCTTGCAGGTTCTACAGTATACGATACGCTTTTTACCGGAGAGAAGTCGGCGTCTAAAACGATTACACCTATTTTTGCAGATTGTCTTTCTTCCATCGGAGAGTATCCGGTTCCTGACTCGATAATCAATTCCATTTTTAAATTGGTATTTTTATCGGCCAAAGTAGCAATATGCTGATTTTTATTCAAAACTTCCACTTCCGAGTTCAGCTCAATATCGGCAGCAGTTACTTCACCTGGTCCTTTTTTGTTTATATTCAATACAACCGGATTTTCTCCGTAAACCTTAAATCTTATTCTTTTAAGGTTTAATGTGACTTCAACGATATCTTCTTTTACTCCGGGAATAGTAGAAAATTGGTGATCAGCTCCTGATACTTTAACTTGTGTTATAACAGCGCCTTTTAAAGAAGTCAGGAGAATTCTTTTTAAAGAATTTCCGATAGTATGACCAAAATTTGTAGGTAACGGTTCAATTGAAAACACACCTTTATTTTTATCTTCGGATATAATGGTGATTTTTAACTCTGAGGGGTTTAATAACATAATTTTATCTCCTTTTATCTTGAGTAGAACTCAATAATTAACTGAACATTTAAATTTTCTCCTAAATTATCTAATGTCGGAAGCTTTGAATATTTAATGTACCTGTCCTTTACATTTGCTTCCAGCCATTCAGGTAGCACAAAACCTTCTCTTAAATGGATCTTGCTGAAATCGACAGGTTTTACGACGTCTCCAATACTAATCTGTTCGGATGGAATCTTTTTTACTTCACCGTTTACTAAAAACAAACCGTTTCTGATGAATTGGCGTGCCTGAGATCTTGAAACAGAAAATCCACTTCTGTAAACTACATTGTCTAATCTGGATTCGAGCTTTCGCGTTAAGGTTTCGCCTGTAACACCTTTTGTTTTTAAAGCTTCGTCAACATACAATTTAAATTGTTTCTCGAGAATTCCATATATCCTTTTAGCCTTTTGCTTTTCTCTCATTTGGACACCGTATTCAGAAAGTCTTTTTCTGCTGGTACCGTGTTGTCCGGGAGCCTGATGTCTTTTCGAAACGGCGCATTTCTCACTTTCGCAGCGAGCGCCCTTTAAATAAAGCTTTACGCCTTCTCTTCGACATAATCTACATTTTGGTCCTTTATATCTAGCCATAATTTCGTTAGAAGTTACTTCGCTTTAGCGAAATAATTTATACTCTTCTCCTTTTCTTTGGTCTACAACCATTGTGTGGTATTGGAGTAATATCAGAAATTGCTGTAACATTCAATCCTGCGGTTTTTAACGCTTTGATTGAAGATACTCTTCCTAATCCCGGACCCTTTACAAAAACCGAGACCTCTTTTACTCCTGCTCCATAAGCTCTTCTTGCTACTTCT
>CAZEAL010000038.1:0-4924 GCA_964510265.1 uncultured Candidatus Saccharibacteria bacterium | reverse complement strand
CGTTTCCGTTTTTTCCAAGTCTATATAAATTGTCAGGCTTGGGCACAGGAGTTCTTTGCTTAGTCTGTAGCCTTTTTGTTTAAGCAGATGCAGGTCCTGACCGATGTTTGGGTCCAGCGTTATAAATAAAGCATTATTCTCTTTGCATATTTTATCTATTTCATCCAGTTCGGATTCATTCAGTAATTTCGGCCGTTGTATTTTTACAAATGCACCGACAGGAGATTTTAAAATATAAATATTATTTCCGTTTGAAGTTTTAAAAGTATTCCAATTATAAAGTTTTAAACATTCTGCCCAGTTGTCTGACTGCCTGATGTCTTCTTTTATGGGGTTTTGTTTTGTCGGAATCTGCGCGGGAGTTTCCGGAATTGCTTGTGTAATTTCCGTCATTTCAGGACTTTCAGTATTTTCCATCTTAAGTCGTTGGCAGTATTGAACAGGATATGTATTGTTTTATTCAAAATGAAGTCGTATGAATCAATGTACTGCACATGTTTCGCACCGAATTTAATTTTAAAACTTGTAAACCCGTACCACGGATCTTCTTTATTTTGGAGGTCTTCGGCGGCTCCCCACATATCAAAAGTATGGCACTCTTTGTGTTTTCCGAATCTAATGGCCTCCCAACCGATTAAGTTACTCGGAAACAAATTTTGCAGTTTTGCAGCGGAACCTCCGTAAGGGTAATATAAAACATTTTCATAAGTAAAGAGCATCCACGACGCTAAGACTTCATTGTTAAATCCGGCCAATAAAATGTGTGCTATTCCTTTCGGCTGAAGCAGTTTCCAAATCAGCTCGTAGTATTCTTTTGGGTGGATGTAATATTTTTGTCTGATCGATGTATCCTTTAAAAGCTCGTAAAAAACTTCAAAGTCTTTGTCGGATGTCCCTTGGCGGACTTTCACCCCGCTTTTTTGGGCGTATCTAATGTTGTATCTGTTTTTGGTATGAAACTTAGCAAAAATTTCTTCTTCGGGTTTAGTTAAATCTAAAAGCAGATTGTGTTTGGCAAAAGTGTCTTTTGGGCTAGGCTCGCCCTTTTGTTTTAAAATTTCCTCCGCCCTTTTGCTTTCCTCTGTGCCGGCGATAACATTGGGAATGTCAAAATTAATAACAAAGCAGTTATTTTGTTTTAACGATTCCTCAAGTTGATTCCAGTTTATTTCAAAAGGATCTACTTTAGGACAATATGCATAATAATTATCTGTAAACGGCATTTTATGTACGGTGTACTGAATGTTGCCGACCCGCACAGTTTTTGTTCCGTATTTTGTTTTGAATTCCCCCCATTCCGGGGATTGAACGATGTGAGTCATGTGTTGAGTATACAATAATAGCCACAATCCTTATAATTTAGGCATTTATGAAATCAACTGAGGAATTTTTAGAGGATCCTACGGAGCGAGTGCTTCACAGCAACGATTATAACGTGTGTGGAGAAAACGATTCATGGGTATATTTTGAAAGGGGAAATCCCGTTTCATTGGATGAATTAACACAAAAATTGAGTGAGTTTGAACGGGCATTACTGGAAAACCCAGATTTGGAACTGCCAGATGAATTGCTTGGGCTTTATAAAATTGATTTAACTGTACCACCTGATAAAGTTGAACGTGCTTTAGAATTATTGGCTACATGTACCAACAGTGCGCCGCTCGACGGTAAGGTTTTAAAAGATAATTGCAGGACGAACCCCCATATACCAACTGTTGTTTTATATATTTATGACCCGAAGATTGGCAATTTGGTGGAATTTGCTACGCAGCTGTCCAAATTTTTTGAACAGGAATTCGGCGAAGATGACTACACACCAGATATGTTAATGGCACAGGAGATTGGCCCTTATGTGCATCTATCGCAAGGTAATTTTGCCAGTAAGGTAGCTTTAAAAGAAAGAGATGAAAACGCTTTTTATGAATTGTTTGATAATGATGGAAGTCTATATCGCGGAACATCTATGAGGTTTCTGGAAAAAACAATTAGAACCGATAATCAACTTCGAATTTATGAATCTTATATTGATTATGTGGATATGCCAATTTTGGAAAGATTGACAGCGTTTCAAAAAGAAGGGTTGGCAGGTACCGAAGTAGTTGAACCCGTTACTCTTGGAGTAAGGACTAACTTAAATATTAAACTAGGTCGACGAGATAATGACTTAGCGAAAAAATTTGAAAGCAACCCTAATTATGTCCTTCAGGATTACTATCCGCCCTCTTATGAAAGGTTGCCCGAAATACTGGAATCAATCGAGGCCTTTTATACAAATTATATGGAAAGTACCGGAGGTTCTTTAACGAGAGAGCAGGCTAATAGACTTTGCGCTGTTTTATATATAGGTTTGTTGGGAACACATCCACTCGAAGACGGCAATGGGCAATCTACGATGAATATTATTTCTTCGGTTTTAATGGAATTGGGTGCTAAAGATTATTTTGTAAGAACACCTTATTTAGCTAAAAGCACTACAGTGCAAAAACTTGTAAGTACTGAAAATCTTGCTATTGATGTTTATACACAGCCTATAATGCCTCCCGATAATTCTATGGGTGAAAGAGATGTGCTGAACTTGAAGGTGAAAAAAGCAACAAGGGCCTACAGCGCTTCAACTTCCAGAAGCTTAAGTTGGATGTTTTCAGTGGAAGGTGCCTCTTTTTTGCATGGATATTTGGATGGCGGGTCATTTTCATACGAGGATGTTCCGGAAAAGGTTCGACATAATGTTGAGATTTTTTGTGAAGCAATGAAGAATATGGAGGAATATTTTGATAAAAATAGAACCGAAGATTTAGTTGGTGATACCAAGCTTACTTTTCAAAAGCTAACTGAGCTTCATGAAGCGGCGTTGCATGGAATTAAAGAAAATATCCAATGAAAGGTTGACCAATTCTCACTTTTAAAGTAACCTGTGTTTAGGAACGGCCTACCGCCTTAAGGCGGGGTGATAAAAGGAGACATGTCTCCGTGATGTCAGTTCCTGCATTACGGATTCCGTGTGGAGTCCGTGCGGATTATTATCTCATCATGTGACAATATGGTGGAGCCGTGCGGGCTCCATATCACGCATATTTCCGCCTTCATACTCATAATACTAGTTTATTAAACATCTCCACCCATTTCTCAACGTCAATGTCCTGGGCTCTTAAATTACCATCAACTTCTACAAGCTGCAGCTCTTCTTTTGAGAAAGCTTTGTTGAGCATTTTTCTTGGGTTCGCATATCCTTTGTGCAAAAAGCCTTCGTATTTTTCTATTAGCTCCCGGGATATATTTTGCTCGGGAAGTTTTTTCATTCTTATTATTGCACCGTCTACTTCGGGAATTGGGTCAAAGTGTGTTTTAGGCACAGATTCCAAATATTCCACATCATAAAAAGTTTGAACAAAGGACGAGAAGTATGTGGCGTCGGGAACTCTCGCAGCCACTTTTTCTCCCACCTCCTTTTGTATGAGGATTACAACAGTTTCGGCCTGCTTTGGCGCTTTTATAATTGTATGAATTATGGGGGAGGCTATGTAATATGGCAGAGATCCGAGTAATTTATATGGTTTGTTTGGTTTGAAGTTTGGCAGCCAGTCCAAAATATTTCCTTCAATAATGTTTAAGTTTAACGATTCCAAAAACATATTTTCGAGCTTTGATACGAACCTCTTGTCTATTTCTATTGCGTACACTTCTGAGTTATCTAAAACCCTGTTAGATAGTTCTTCGGTTAGTGCTCCGAGACCCGGACCTACCTCGACAATCAAATCACCGTCCGCGGGTTCCAAATAGTCAACCATTCTTGTTATCGTTTCGCTGTCGATTAAAAAGTTTTGGCCTAGTTCCTTTATTGGTTCAAACACATAATTAGTATATATCTAACTTGGGGTAATGCTAAAGGTATTTACTTCTTTTCCTTCTCTTCTTTCTCTTTCTTCTCTTTTTCTTTAGCTTCTCTTTCAGCTTTCTCTTCAGGTGTAAGTTCGTCGGTGGCTTCAACTCCAGCAACCAGCTCGGCTTCAGTAACAGGTGCAACTTCTTCTACTTCTTCCTCCATTTCAGCTTTGTCTATTTTTACTACCAACTCGTCGGGTTCGTGGTCTACCAATTCAACTTTATCTCTGTCGTATTCTAAATCGGAAATTTTAAGTCCTACTCCGACCTCTGTTATTTTAGATACGTCCACTTCAAATTTGCGGGGCAAATCGGTAGGCAGAGCTTCTACTGTAATTTCATTTAATAGCTGTAAAACCAAACCCTCACCGCTTTTTAGCAGTTCATTATTTTCTTCGCCCACTACTTCAACGGGAATGTCCGCCGTGATTTTTTCTTTTAAGTTTACTTTCTGAAAACTTACATGAATTGGATTTCCGGTTACGGGATCGTGCTGCAAGTCTTTTATTAATACTTTTTCGGATGAGCCGCTGTGTTTTAAATCTACCAGAGTGGTTTCGCCTGCTTCTTTAAACACTTTTACAAATTGATTGAAGTCGACAGTTAAAGGCAGTGATTCCACGCCTTTTGAAAACACAACTGCCGGAAGTTTTCTATCCAGTCTTAATTTTTTTGATTTTTTTCCGAGTTGGCTTCGTTTTTCTGCAGCAATTTCCATAAAGATTCCTTTTCGAGCAGTTTGTGCAAATTCAGCAAATCATCATAACTGACATTTTTAGCGGCTATAAATTTTTTTATTTCGTCAGCTTTTAAATCGGTAACTATCGGAGTTGTTCCGGTGCCTGCGGTAGTGATTGTTACCATACTTTCCGCCTGACATTTTGGGCATATAGCATGCGCAATTATAGCAATCGGAGCTTCGGAAATAGTTACCAGTTTAGCTCCTTCTAAACTTGTTCCGCATTTGTAGCAGTAAGTTCTTTCTAAATGTTCTTTTATGTATCGGTTTTCAAACATTTTTTGGGCTTCCCAATGAAGCACG
>CAZEAL010000037.1:0-3689 GCA_964510265.1 uncultured Candidatus Saccharibacteria bacterium | reverse complement strand
TGGTGGAAGATGCTAAGGATAAAGTAGGGATGGAAGTGGACGCTAAAGTTTTTAAAGTTATTCAAAGCCCCGCGGGGAAGATGATTTTCTGCAAGTTATGAATTCAATTGAACATAGCCAAATTAATTAAATCTTGATAAATCATTCTGTTCAGTCTATACTGAAATTCAGTATGAAAAGGGAACTTCAGAAATACATAAAATCATTCAGTAAAGGTCAAATTACTGTGCCTAAGGAATTCAGGGAGGTGTTGGGTCTTTCTGACGAATTTTGGTTAAAATTGTATATAAAAGATGAAAAAATAATTGCTGAACCTGTAGAAAGAAATTCCGGAAAACAGACATCATATTTAGATACTCTTAAAGAGGTAGATACAAGCTGGTTTGACGAAAAAACGGAAAAGGAGTTAAAGGATTCAAGGAAAGCACTTAAGATGAGGGAAAAGAAGTATTATGACTGACGACGTGCTTTTAGACACTTCTGTAGTTATAGACTTTTTACGGGCAAAAAATCGCACCGAAACAAAATTTTATAAGCTGGCAGAGAAAGGAGAAAATTTATATATTTCCATTCTGACATACGCTGAACTGCATGCCGGTAAAAGTGTATGGGAAAGCCAAAAAGCTCTTAATTCACTGCAAAAAATTTTATCAGGACTAACAGTTATCTATTTATCCGAAGTAACTGCAAGAGAAGCAGGAAGAATTAGAGCTGTTTACAAACTTGATTTAATAGATTCTATAATAGCTGCAACCGCCTTGGAAAAAGACTTTAGTTTGGCCACTCTAAATACAAAACATTTTATTAAGGTTACAGGATTAAATGTTATCAGGTATTAATTTGTGTTCGCGTCAAACTTGGGCAAAGCTTCGTAAAATACCGTTAATACTCCTGCCTATGTACCGGCTTCCGCATTGCCGCATCTCACAATAATCATAATTAATAATAATTTAATATTATTGCGATTAACTAGCTATTAATATATAATTCTTAATATGGAAATGATAATCTCTATTACTCCAAATTTTCAAATACATATACCAAAACAAGCCAGAAAGCTTTTAGGATTGAAAAAACCTTCTAAAGCATCGCTAAAAGTGTCGGACGGATCTATTGTCATTACGCCCGATTACAACAACAAGCTTTTATCCTTAGCCGGAAAATACAAGTCTAAAGCCAAAGGTATAAAAGTCGAAAATATCAGAGACATTATAGATTACTCATAATGAAAATATTTATAGACACTAATGTTTTCTTAAGATTTTTACTTAAAGATGATCACAATAGTTATGAAGAGGTTGTTAAGTTGTTTGAGTTAGTGGAGGAGGGGAAGATAAAGCCTTATACCTCTAATATCGTTATTCTTGAAATTATCTATGTGCTCGTAAAAACATTAAAAATCAGCCGAACAGAAGTTTTAAGGGACATTCAGGATCTGTTCTCAATGCGCGGACTTACTTTAGTGGAAAAAACAAATACCAAGGAGGCTTTAAAAATATATAAACAGACCGGTGTGAAATATGCAGATTGTCTGATTGCTTCCCAGGTTAAACCAGGTATACAGTTATGTACATTTGATCAGGAATTTTTGAAAATCAAGTCAGTTAAACTGTGTATACCCAGTGATTTATTTTGAGTTTTTGATTTTAGTCCGTATTCGCACCCCCCCCAATTTAAGGGAAATTTAATAAATGATGTAATACTATTACACCATGAAAAACAAAAAGTATCATTTAAGAACTCAAATATCATTAAGTTCTAAGCTTCGTGACGCCATAGATGCCAGAAGAATATACAAAAAAGAGAGCCTTAGTGAGTATATTAGAAAAGCGATAGAAATACGTATAGCTAGCGAAAATAAAAGCCATAGAGATCTTAAAGCTTTGGCAGAGCGAGTTATAGCTAAGATTCCAAAAGAAAAAAGCGGCTGGAAAAATGTTAAGGATATATCAGATTGGCAACGAAAGCTGAGGAGGGAAAAAGGTGAGTAGTCCGGAATATTTGCTGGACACAAATATATTAATTGAAGCATTTCTTGGAATTGAACCGGCAGCATATGTAACTAGAAATCTGATAGGAGAAGGAAAAATATCATTTTCAGTTATAACAATTGCCGAATTTTTATCAAAAGCTGCCCGCCAGGAAGCAGAGAGTTTTAAAGCACTTATTAAAGTTTTTGGTGTACTGCCGGTTGACTATGATATAGCAGTTATAGCTGCTAATTATAGAAAAATGGTACTGAAAAAAACTAAGAGAGCTTTTTTAGCTGATTGTTTAATTGCGGATACGGCAAAGTTTTATGATTTAAGGCTAGTGACGCACAATATAAGTGATTATCCAATGAAAGATATAAAAGTGTTAAAGCCTGATATGGTGAAATAAAAAAACACTCCACATGGAGCGACATAATAGCGTCAACCGCAGAGTGTTTTTTTCGTTCACTCGCCGAAACGAGTGAAATAAGTTCATGCTTCTGGACAGGAGAAGCAGGAAATGTATATATATTAAGGATTATTCAAAAATTAACAAGCGATGGGGGTTGGAGTATACACCAATTATTGCTGTGTTTCCAATATTACTGATCGAATACATTTATACTCTTTGTATAATTGATATTTTCTAATACTTTACAGTACTTATTGCCACTAGCGCATTAGTAATTAACTTATAGTATTGAATGTTTTTAATTTTCATATTAAAATGAATCCGATCAAAAACAAAGGACAGGAGGTCCAAATGATAGTCAAGATCCTCACACCTGATGGTAGGTTACATCGACAGGACCGAATCACAGATAAACCAGAGACGTATGCTCTAAAAGCCGGTATCGTGCGTGTAGAACCCGACGGCAAAATTTCTGTGTTTGCACGCACCGCCGACGTAGCCGAACAGATACCGCTGATTTGCACGTTCAATGTTACACTCCCGCCGCGAAGGAAAGGGAGTCTCCCGGAAGTGGTTTTTTCGGCGGAGACAAGCTGCGGAAACCCTTGAAGCTCTGTATGCAGTTCTCGATCAGTATTTTGTAGATAGAAGGAATGTATCTATGGAAGAAATTGCAGCAACTGTTGGTTATGATATTAGAAGCGCTGGAGCTGTCCCAAGTGCGGCACCGATTTCTGAAAGTGAAACTCGTGCAAGGACAGTTCTTGAGCAAAAACTTTCTTTTTTAGAACTTTTAGGAGGCGCTGAAATAAGAACCGCTGTGGAAAAGGGGGACATGGGTGGCGTAATTGAAGCTATGTATAAAGGTATGAACCCTTTAGTTACAAGATTAAACCAATTGGATACACTTTTGCAAAGTAAAGGTCCCGGGGGAACTTTAAAAGCTTCAGAAGTTGAAGCTTTATTGGGAATTAAGAGAGCCGGGCAGTCCGAACTATAATTTATTAATCTTTTAATTTAACTTTTTATACTTTTCTTAATTGCTTGTTTCCATTGTACTTAATACTAGAAATAGCATAATACCATCATTAAATTTGTGCTCTTAAATCCTTGACGCAACTGTTACTATAGGGTATAATCTCACTAATCTTATTAAGGAGGCTGTCAAATGAACAGCGAGTATCACAGATGGAGGACGTTTGCATTCGTCCTGGGGTTGGCGGCCATTTTGGTCGCTGGTGTTGTGGGATTGGCCAACGGCCCGGTCGCGGAAGCGATCCGGGAGCAGACGAAGGTCGTCGAGC
>CAZEAL010000036.1:0-8115 GCA_964510265.1 uncultured Candidatus Saccharibacteria bacterium | reverse complement strand
AATGAAAGTTTGTAATTAGCCATATCAGTTTTTAACTAACACATTTTTAGGGTGGCCAGAAACATAGGCTTCAACATTCTGAACTACAAATTCTTTCCCATTCATATTAGCTTGTTTGGTTGAAAATGCTATATGAGGAGTAACTAAAATATTCTTATTAGTTAGTGCTTTCTTGTAAAAATTATTTGTTGTATCACCGGGGGCCTCCGGATCGCAGTCTATCGCTGCATTTTTTACAATTCCGGCTTTGATTGCCTTAATTAACCCATCAATATCAAATGTGTAATGTCTTACAAAAGTTACAAAATATACTCCCTTTTTCAATGACATAAAAAATTTCTCGTTTAAAAGATTTTTGCTTGAAGAGTTACTGCTTAGAGCATTAATAATCAAATCAACGTTTCTTGATTTCGACTGTAAATTATCTCTTCTTTCGAAGAAGTCAACATTCATCCCAAACCCTTCACATAGTTCACCTATTTTTGTGCCAATATTCCCCCTGCCGACTATCAATACTCTTTTACCTACTAGACTCTCTCTTAATTCAATTTGGAAGCTATCATTCACTCTTACCATAGAAGAAAACTCTCTAAACAGTAAAAGAACCATAAACATCACCCACTCAACAATTGCATCTTTATTACTGCCCTGCGCATTTGCCACAAACACACCATTTTTCTTTAGATCCTCTGAATTAAAAACCCCAAGTTCTATATAAGGGTAAGTTACAAAGACATTTTTCAATTTTGAAAGGTTTTCCAACAAAAACGAACCATCGCTACAAATAATATCAGCGTTTTTAACTAGTTTTAAAAATTCATCGGAAGTAGAAGGACTAGGAAAATGTTTAACAGTTCCTAATGCACTCAGGCGTTTTTTTTGTTCATCAGTAAACTTGATCCCTAAAACCGTAATTTTCTTCACAAGTCGATTATAACACCGTGTAGAGATTTATATTCCAGTTGAATATGTTGGTCTAGAACATTACTATCATTTTTCACGATTTAATATATTCCTACATAACATTTAATTTCTTCAAGGCCGTTTAATGCCGCAGCTATACACCTGTGAGAGCCATCGTCCAAATCGAATGGCAGTAGCTGATTATTGTTTGTATTTCGTATTTCGTATCTCGCTTCCCATAACAAGAATAGGGGGCAATAGGTAAAGTATTTCATTAATGTGTGGAATCATAGAATATATTTTTTGTACTGAGTGTAGTGTTTCAGTTATACTCTCTAAACGTTTGCTAATGTCAATCACAGAAAGAGTACACCAATCCTTAGGTAGATCTCCAACACCGGGCCATGTCCATATGTATTTTAGGGGGACTGTTTGTAAGAACCATCTGTGTTCAAGTAGTCTACTCAACCTGTTTTTATCGCGCACTTTTGACTCTAAGCCATTCGGTCCAAGTTTATTATAGAAAGTGTATTGTTATTGTATATAATGCTGGATTTCGGCAGTACTGAATGTTTTTTGTGCATTTACAAATCCAATAACGTCATCAGATATCAAAACTTCTATATGTTCTACTGGAATAGGTTCAATTGACACGATATCAGTATAAGATATTTACGTTAGGATAAACAGATTTTGAAAGGTTACACGACTATTTTGGCTGAGCATGTCGGTCGAGAACCCTATTTATTCTCTAGGATTTAATTTGCACCTATCCCTAACTTCTCAAGAGCTTTTGTTAAAGAAGGGACATGCTCTTCACTCCAATGTTCAATGTCTACTATTAAAGATCTAAGTGGTGTCCCCTCATGATTTTCCCACATATCCGATTCTTGTAATTCTATAGGTAAGTTTGTATATGCTGCTTCTAGATTGCTAATAAGAGATACAAATTCGTCACATACTAATGTCCAGCTTAATTTCTTTCTTTTTTCCACACCTTCTTTGTTGAATTTTTCGATATCAGGATACCAATAAGATTTTTTACCGTGAGCTAAATTGTTTAATGCATGCAAATCATCTTCCATCCAATGACTCAGGTGTGCTATTACATCTTTTAGTGTCCATTTATCAAACAGTACCTCTTCTCTTTTGCTTGGGGGAAATAAATCAATAAGGCTCTTAACCTCATATTTAACTTGTTTAAATTCTTCTAATTTATCTGAAAATATGCTCATAACCTTTTATATCTGAATTATATTATAAATGGAAAAGTAACTCTATCCTGTACACGTTTTCTCCAGGATATATGGCTGAGCGTGTCGGTCTAGAACCCTTTTATTATCTAGGATAACTAAACTGATTAAATTATTCTGAAGAGAAGTTTTGAAAACGCAGATACTGTTAGGTAAAGACCCCTAGCCTTTTTAGGGTTACCTTTCCATGCATCAAAGTTTGCTTTTGAAGATACAATCTCTTTAACGTAGTTTAGGGTATCGGGTAATCTATTTTTATAGAAATCAATTATTAAGTCAGAGTTACTGAATATATCAATATACTTTTTATTTTCAAGCTCCTCGTCGGACATAAGTAACTCAACTCCGTAGTACAAAAGATTTTTTCCGTGTGATAGTGATTCGTTAAATATCAAATCAGTATCTTTCTTCATGTGATATACCAAAGGTACTCTATCAAGTTGAATCTTATGTGATACTAATTTATTTACAGCATCGTCATGTACAGATTTTTTAGTTACTTGAAAGTCAATATCTTTTAAAGTATCTTCTCCAAAAATTAAACTTCTGGTAGATTTAAATCCTTCAAATACATATCCAGGAATAAAATTATTTATATGTTTAAACTCATCAGGTGAAGAGGCATTAGTTACTATTGAAACATTAACAAAGACATCTTCGCCTCTTTTAATTGGATAAGAAAATTTAAATGGCCTAAGTTCTGGTCTAACAACAAAATCATTAATAAATTTATCTATTGCTTCAGTTAAAATCTCACCCAACTCCCATCTAGTTTCATCTTGAATAGGGTTTTTATGAACTAAGAGCCAATTTATATCAGGTCTTACAAGTGATATTTTACCTTGTGTATAGCTACCCACGATATAAGCAGAGTCTAATTTTCCTTCTAATTTTCTTTTGATTTCAAGATTTAAAAAATTAACTAACTCATCAACCTTAACTTTTGTGATCATATTTTCATTATATCATCTGAAAAATATAGTATATTTATACACATATAACTGTTGATAATTTAACAAAAACCTTGGCTGGCTGTATGGAAATTAGTTGGAACTTTCATTAAAGGTCTAGAATAATCGAAAACTCTAACATCTGTAAGATCCGCTCCAAAAGAAAAATCTTTTATATCCTCCCCCGTAATAAAAGGAGCAGTTATAATAAATGTGTTAATACTTGTATTTTTACGATGTCCTAATGGTACTTTCTCACAGGCCTCCTGCGGAGACATTTTTACAAAAAATGTGTCAAACATCTCGCTGTAATAATTTGAAACACCGTCGTTTCCAGCGTCATTCAAGACTAACATTATAGTTTGATAGTTTCCAGGATTGGCTAAGTATATTTCTTCTGAATAGCTAAATCTATGTGCCCCAATCCGAGCCCTACATATTACACGGCTTCCTAACAAGTCTTTTTGCGGTACAATATCAGTAAACACCGTCTCGTTTAAAATTATGCCTTTACCTTTTTTAACACTTTGTTTATAAGCCAACAGAAAATTATAGCTCTCACTAGACTGTCGGCTTAAAATATCTGTGTAGCCGTGAGCTTTAAATACTGGTTTAAAGCTTTTATCTCTAGAGGTCACTGCTACAGAAAGTACATAGCCATCATTTTTTGTGACTGCTTGTAAATAGAAAAACTTATTAACAAAAATATATTCTTTCTTTGTGTTTTCAATATTAGGTTTTATTATTGCTGGAGAACCTAAAATATTATAGAAGTAATCAATTTGTAAGCCAGGAACCAGTGTATCTAACATTTTGTAGTAAGTCTTTTTCTCAGTAACAGTGGCTTTGTAATAATTATGTAATATCGTTAGCCCATTTGTAATAGTTATGATTGAAGACAAAAAAACTACTAATACCCATATTATGGTTAAAAACAAGTTATTTTTAAAGATGTTTACTAATTTATCTTGAAGGTTAGCTACTTTTTTCATACAATACTTGCATTATATATTGAACAAGCAATTTTGATAGAACATTATTGATAGATGGGCAAAAACACTGGTTCATGATCCAAAAAGGCAAAGAAGATGTATATAATTTCGCAAAGAAGTTAGAACCTGAAAAATGGCTTGGTATACTCGCTCAAAAGGAGCTTCCGGAGGTGCTTAGTAAATCCTGGCTGAGCATGTCGGTTGAGAACCTAATACATGCATGATCTTCTCGAGGATGTAAACTGCATATTCAAACTGTATAATACCAGTTATGGAAATACTAAAAGCTAGGGTAGAAAAGCTACTTATAACACAACCCTTCAACGCAGATCCGATTAAAGTAGAGAAACTTGAAATTTTATTGGACGGAATAAAATACGATAGACACTTTGGTAAAACTAGGAATGCAGATGTGAGAACTGCAAAACTATTACCAAAAGGAATAGAAGTAACAAATCTAAGAGCGGTCACAATAGTATCTACGGAAGAGCTTAAAGAAATATCTGAAGATATTGGTGTTGAAGCATTACCAGATGATCTAGAAGCCAATATTACACTAAGCGGAATTAAAAAATTAACAAAATTGCCTCCTGGAACTTTTATCAGATTCCCCAGAAGCGTAATTTTGTTTATTACTGCTGAAAACTTGCCGTGTGTACTTCCGTCTAAAAATATGATGAGGCGAGGTATTGAAAAACTTAGCGCAATTAAGTTTGCTAAAGCTGCGATGGGTAAAAGAGGAGTAACTGCTATACCATTTGCCTCTGGATTTGTAAAAGAAGGTGACGACGTTGAGATAATTACACCCCAAAGTTTGGAATAATATCGTGTATCCTGTAAGCGGTTCCTCCAAGCTATATGGCTGGGGGACCTGGATTCGAACCAAGATTAACGGGGTCAGAACCCGCCGTCCTACCGTTAGACGATCCCCCACTACTAAGCTTAATTAATCTATGTTTGTGATGATTCGGTTTCTTCCATATCTGCCAGTGCTTTAAGCAACTGTATTTCTCTAAGTGCAAAACTCTCACCATGATTCCTACCTTCATCTTTCAAAACCTCATCATCAACCACAATTTGACCACTTACTAATTTAATCCTATCTTTACTGATTCTTTCAATATCTTCACCTGAAAGTTCTTTATTCCCTTTTCCAAGAAATCTCGCCCTATCCGGAATCATTTTCAAACGTAAATCATTAAATACATCTGATCTGGACGGACCGTCTAAAGGCTGTTCAGTGTCCAGAGTAGCTAGATTTCTTTCTAATCTCCCAACTGAAAGTGAAAGGATAAGTGCATTTTCATACGACTCTCTTATTTTTTTGCTCTCAACACTTTTTTCTGCTGCCTGCGCTATTGCCTTATAAAATTCTTCGTCGTCTGCACTAGCATCCGCTACTTGATTAATAACTTCCGCATGGTCTGCAACAAATCTCATTATGTATTTTTCATTCTGCTCATAAAACTCCCCTATCCCCAGACCAATAAATATCATTTTTATTGGATATTGGTGATCTGTATTTCTCAATTCCAAGTGAAAAACCTCATACTTCCTTTTATACCTATCTACCCTACTACGTGCTTCATCCACCGTTTCCTGTCGTTCCATAATTTCCTTTCCACTTACGGATTGTATAACTCTAACCAGAAATGTAGGCTCATCGCTAAATCTCTGTTTAGCTGATGTAACTGCAGAAAGACATTTCTCATCGTACTCCAGAGCTTCCGCACGTCTAAAATCTATTTCCATCCTAATTACATTATTTAATAGTTGGTCGTCAAATTTCAGTTCAGTGATTTGTTCAACTCTGCTCATTAGATTACCAACTTCACTAGTAATTTCAGATGCCTCTCTTTCAGCTATACCTTTACCCTTTAAATACTCATGTAACCCTTCCCCGAGCTCCTTTATTTCTGCTGATATCTGAGAATATGATTCGCCCCCTTCAAATTCTCCAAGAATTGTAGTTAATGCTTCCCCTCTATTAGAGGTCATAATAACCAAATAATAACATATTTCCTTTTAACTATTTTTTAAGATAAAATTACAATATGATAAACGCTAAACATTTAGAACAACGGGTCGGAGTATTTGTAGACGTTCAAAACATGTACTACTCAGCCAAAAATCTCTTTCAGGCCAAGGTTAATTTCGGAAAAGTTTTGTTTGACGCGGTTTCGGGAAGAAAACTAATCCGGGCGTTTGCCTATGTCATCAAAGCTGATGTCGGAGCTGAAAAGGATTTTTTTGACGCTTTGGAAAAAATAGGATTCGAGGTCAGAACTAAAGAACTCCAAATATTTTACGGCGGCGATAAAAAGGGAGACTGGGATGTTGGATTATGCATGGACGCGGTAAGACTTATTCCTAAAATAGATGTGCTGGTTTTGGTATCGGGCGACGGTGATTACTCTGATTTAATTGAGTACTCAAAGAGTCAGGGTGTAAGAACAGAAGCTTTTGCTTTCGGACAAACTGCTTCGGGAAGACTTTTAGAAAGAGTCGACGAATATACAGACATGTCAAAATACTCGGCAAAATATTTAATTAGAGCAAGGAAAGCAGGCAATGTTCCAGAAGAAAAGCCACAAGGTGGAGACTATAACTCCCAATCACAATAAATTATCCTCCAAGATTTCCAGGAAATTGAAACCGGTTGTCAGTATCTCGAAACCAATATACATTTTTTTGCTGGTTGCCGCGGTAATAATTTCTGCTTACCATACAGTGTTCGCAAACAGGATTATTCCTGGTGTATTAATTGGAAACACAAATGTAGGGGGACTAACTTATAAAGAAGCAATAGATAGATTAAAAAACTCGGAAGCAAAACTAAACAAAGACATAACTTATAACTATGAAAGCCAAACATTCAAGATAAATAAAGAGGACATTAAGTTCGAATATAGATGGGAAGCGACTCTTAGCAGAGCCTACGAGATAGGCAGGACACGTGATATTTTTACTGATACAAAAGACAAAATAGCGGGATTTTTTAAATATTTATCAATTAAGCCTTTCTATGATTATGACGATGTTCTCTTGAGTGCAAAATTACTCGGTATAGGAGCAGAAGTTGCCAAAGAAGGCAGTGACGCCAAATTAACTATTAAAGATGGTAAACTCGTTATTCTTCCTGCAACAATTGGTTCGAGTGTTGTAAAAGGTTCGCTATACAAAGCTACAGTTGAGTCGTTTGACCAAATAGAAGACAAACAATTGTTTATTCAAACCGAGTCCGATGACCCCGATATTTTGGAATCAGATATAAGCTCTATTTTAGATAAAGCAAATAAAATTGTATTTAGCCCTTTTAAAATTACCTACGGAAAAAAAGAATGGAAATTTACGGCAGAACAAATATTAAATTTATTAACAGTAGATAAAGACAAAACTAATATAGATCTCACCTTAAATAAAGATAACTTTGAGTCTTACCTAGAAACTCTGGGTAGTGAAGTAAAAGAATCACCAAAAGCGCAGGTAACTAAAGTAAATGAAGATAAAGTTGAAGAATTTAAAATAATAAAAAACGGAAAAGAACTTGATGTTAAAAAGTTTACCGAAGACTTTAAAAATGCATTGTTTGACAACAAAAATACGGTCGAAGTAACAGTAAACGAGGTTTCTGTTCCCGAAGACAAGAGCAGATACGGAATAAATAAACTTTTGGGAGAAGGGGTATCTAAATTTACCGGCTCCGGACAGCCAAGAATTCATAATTTAGCTTTGGCGGCCGAAAGAACAAACGGGGTACTGGTGCCGCCAGGCAGTATTTACTCATTCAATAAATCTGTAGGTGAAATTAACGCAAAGACCGGATACGATACTGCATATATAATTTCCAACGGAAGAACCGTTTTGGGAGAAGGCGGAGGAGTGTGCCAAACCTCCACAACAATGTTTAGAGCAATATTAAATGCAGGCTTACCTATAGTCTCAAGATTTCCCCATGCATATAGAGTTTATTATTATGAATTGGACAGTCCTGTCGGGTTTGATGCTTCAATCTTT
>CAZEAL010000035.1:0-7202 GCA_964510265.1 uncultured Candidatus Saccharibacteria bacterium | reverse complement strand
ATGATCAATCATCCTTCTGGAAACAACGGCTTCATCGGTAGCTCTTCCGTCCCTTTTTATAAATCTGGAGGATTTAATAAATCCGCTGGCATATAATTTTTCCTCATAGTTCACCGTAAGCGGAAAAAAATCAGTTTCTACCGAAGGTTTATTTGCCACGGCAGTAACTAAAATTACGGTATCTCCATAGGTAGCTTTTACGGCCATATTGGCCTGAACTGCAAGGTCTCCGGTCTCAAGCACAAGCTTTTTGCCGAAAAAATCTAACTCTTTTTTAACAATTTTTTTCATAAATATGCTTCCTTTCTAAAAAATTGGAAGACGTAGTATTCATATTATCGTTCATTTTTTACTTTCCTGGGGGCTCCTACCTAATGGACTAAGACACGGAATACTTGATACTTACTTAGCAAATACCGAATATTTCATACCCTAATCCGTAGATATATGCCCACTATAAATTAATAAATTATTTGGACAAATCAAGCTTTTCAAGAAGCGAGGAATATCTATCTTCATCTTTTTTCTTCAGATAAGATATCAATCTTCTTCTTTTATTAACCATTTGAAGTAGTCCTCTTCTGGAATGATTGTCTTTTTTATGACTTTTTAAATGATCTGTAAGTTTAACAATCTGTTCCGAAAGAAGTGCTATCTGAACTTCTGGTGATCCGGTATCAGACTCATGTATTCTATGCGATTTTATAATTTGTACTTTTTTCTCTTTAACTAAAGACATAAACCTTGATAATCTTAACAAAATTGAAGTTACTTAGCAACGGGTAGAGAGGTTATTCCGTTCAGTAGAGCCTTTGCCGCCTTAGTATTAGGTTTTAATCCCCATTCAATAGCTTTTTGCAAAACCAGCAGACTTAGAGTATCTGCGGATGTGTCTACTATGTTTACATAACCGTATCTAGAATTCAAACTTGTATTATCCAGGTTAATAATTCTGGATCTTTTAACTTCCTTACTAATGGTTGCATACATTTGTTCAATGTCCTCATATCCCTGCATACCTATAATAAATACAATATCAAAATCAAATCCCACTACATTACTTTTTATTCTATTTCTGTCAAAATCTTTTTCAACCGGACCCAGAAATACGGACAATACCTGTTTATCGTTTGTCCATCTAAAAGCATCCGCACCGGTACCGGAATAATCTATAGTAACATGGAGTTCTCTATCGGATATTTTAGAAGTGATGTCGTCTTTGGTCAGTATAGAAGAACAACCTTCGGGAATATCTTCGTCAAACACTAAATTAACCGTTTTTCGGTCCTCTTTCCTTAGATATTCCTTATCTAATTCATCCAATATCATAAAATACAATCCCGCAGCAGCGCTCAAAGAATCCACAAGAGACATTTTGGACGGCACAATTCCTATATGCTTAGCACCTCTTATAAGGTTAAGTATTTGTTTTTTATCAAATATCTCTTCAGGCATATTTGTTTTTAGCTGTTATAGACAGGAAAATGGGCAGAAATTAGTAAAGCAAGGTATTTTACTATATAAGACCTATAGAATCAAATATTGGGGGTGACTTATAGTTATATTTAACGCGCTTCGATCCACATTCCTTCTTTAATATCTTCGTATTGAGGTTTTAAGAGTACTCCGCATTCGTTGTCTTTACCTACAATTTTAACATCATCTCTGCCTTTTTTGAGATTTTTGATTACTCCTGTATACAAAGGCGTATCTTCTTTCGTTAAATCGTTGGGATCTTTATCATAGATTGAAATCCTGCCTTCTTCTTTTAAGGCACCGGCAATTACCTTACTACCTGCTACTATGTCTCCGGACGGCAGTTTAAAAATTTTTATCACCTGCGCCCGACCTTTAATTTTAGCTTCAGCCTCGGTGGCAGTACCTTCCAGCAAATCTTTAGTATCATCAATAAGATCGTAAATGGTTTTATAAGTTTTTACCTGAACTTTAAATTCCTCGGCTAAATCTTCAATTTCTGAAGACATTCTCACATTGAACCCTACAATTACCGCGTTAGTGCTGCTAGCCAGCATTACATCCGAATCGGTTATATCTCCGGTGGAACATAATAAAAACTTCAACGAATACGACTGACCGACAGATGAAGTCACCAAATCTGCCAAACTGGCTTTCACAGCTTCAAGTGTTCCTTGTGTATCAGCTCTCACAATTATTCCTACCATTTTCTTGGTGTTTTTCCCTACAATCTCTACGCGTGATTCATCTATGGCTAATTGCTCAAGCTCGCTTCCTTTTTCCACCAGCAAGTCACCGACGTTCGGTGTTTCCTTAAAACCTAAAATTTCAACCGGTGTTGAGGGAATCGCTTCTTTTAAATTAATTCCTTTGTCATCCATTAAGGATCTGATTACAGTTTCAAAACCGCTGGCAACTACCTTGTCTCCTACTCTCAAGGTCCCATTTTTAATTATGCAGGAAACAACCGCTCCGCGTTTTCTGTCCAGCTTTGACTCTATGATAACCGCCTCTAATTCGCCTTTGGGACTCGCTTTCAAATTAGCCATTTCCGCTAAAGCTAAAATGGCGTCTAAAAGTTTATCAAGATTTTTTCCTGTCTTAGCGGACACTTCAACGCATATAATATCTCCTCCCCAATCCTCAACTAATATATTTTCCTGTGCCAGCTCCTGCTTTACTTTCTTAGTGTCGGCTCCGGGCAGATCAATTTTATTTATGGCAACTATTATAAGTGCATTTGCGGCTTTGGCGTGATGAATAGCTTCTTTGGTTTGGGGTTTTACGCCTTCATCAGCAGCCACAACTAATATTACAATGTCCGCCGCGCGCCCGCCGCGGGCTCTCATATTAGTAAAAGCAGCATGCCCGGGTGTGTCTATAAATGTAATTTTACGGGAGTTATATTCTATCTGATAAGCACCGATGTGCTGAGTTATTCCGCCGTATTCTTTACTCTGGATATTAGTATGTCTGATAGCGTCGAGTATGCTGGTTTTCCCGTGGTCAACATGACCCATAACTGTAACCACAGGCGGCCTAATAAAGTCTTCATTTGTACTAACCTTTGTATCAGACATATTTTTTTCAGTCTCATCGTATTCATTAAATGCGCGTTATTATTATTTAATAAAGTCTCCAGGTTCATGTTTTTATTGGTTTGGCTCTTGGTCCTGCCCCGAGCTTTGACCTGCGTCAGAACCGCTGACTTGTTCGTCTGCACCGTTTTTCTTTTCTTCTTGATTACCCTGCATGGCTTCTTCAGTTTTGGCTTCAGCCTTTTTTGCTTCCGCTTCAGCACTTTTTTCTTTTATATCCTCATCCCATATGCCTCTTACAATATTTTTGTCTGCTTTTTCCGGTTTTTCATTAGAATAAAATATATTAGAAGCGCCTTTAATATCAATTTTCCACTTTGTAAGTTTATTTGCAAGCCTTGCATTTTGTCCTTCTTTTCCTATAGCTAAACTTTGTTGATCTTCCGGGACGGAAACTGTCGCTTTTTTATTTTCATTATCAAGTTCAACTTCTGTTACTTTAGCGGGAGACAAGCTTGCAGCAACAAACTTTTCAGTGCTGGTTGAAAAAGGTACAATGTCAATTTTTTCACCGAATATCTCCGAAATGATAGATTGGACTCTTACACCTTTCTGCCCGACGCAGCTTCCCACCGGATCTATTTTTTCGTCGTTTGAATATACTGCCATTTTGGTTCGGGAACCCGCTTCTCTAGCTATCGCTTTAATTACTACAGTTCCCGAGGCAATTTCAGGCACTTCCTGTTCGAAGAGCTTCTTAACAAATTCCGGGTCTGCGCGGCTGACTATTATTTCCGTGCCACGGGTTGTTTCCCTTATATCTTTAACTAATACCTTTAAACGCTGATTCAGCCTGTAAGTTTCTGATTGAACCTGTTCCGATTGAGGTAAAACTCCATGAGCTTTACCAAGATCTAAAATGACAACTCCGTTCTCAATTCTAAAAACATGTCCGTTAACTATAGTACCAACTTTATTACGGAACTCGTTTAAAATAACATTTTTCTCGGTTTCTCTTATTTTCTGTAATATAACCTGTTTCGCGGTTTGAGCCGCAATTCGGCCAAAACCTGAAGGAGTTACATCTTTACCTTCCCTCAATATTTTTGCTTCACCGGTAGAGGGATCCAGGTCTACCACAATATCCTCCGGTGCCCCGTCAAAGTCTTTTCTGTAAGCCGAAACCAAAGCGGCTTTTATTGACTCCAGCACGCTATCTTCAGATATTCCTCTTTCGGTTGCAACCTGCTTTAAAGCGGCGCTAAATTCTGTTATTGGCATATATATCAAATAAAAAGGCGGGATCGCCCCACCTCTGTCAAACAAATACCTTAAAATACAGCTTTAAGTTACCATAAGTGGAAGGCGTGGTCAACATCACAACCCGAATCAGGACAAATTCTTATATTCTTCTAACAGTTCTCTTTGCCTTCTGCTCAATTTGCTCGGAATACCAACCAAAACCTGAACTATCACATCTCCTCTGCCTCCGTCCCTGACTCTTGGCATACCTTTACCTTTCATTCTAATTTGCGTTCCTGGCTTGATGCCTGCAGGTATTTTCAGCTCTGCTTTACCTACACCTGAATTTTGAGCGAGATCAACCACGGGAACTTCTACCATACCGCCTAGTATCGCCTGTATAAAATCTATTTCTATTGATATTGCAAGGTTTTCTCCAAATCTTTGAAATTCTTTAGGTGTAGACACTTTAATGGTCAAAAACAGATCTCCGGATGGAGCGTTATTCGGCCCCTGTAGGCCTTTTCCCGGGTATTTAATTTCGGTGCCGTTATTTACACCGGCAGGTATTTTTATTTTCAGGCTGCCGCTTTCCACTTTAATATCCTTTTCAATACCTCTAACAGCGTCACCAAAGCTTATTTCCATCTCATAATAGAGATTTTTACCTCTTTTGGGAGCTCTGCCGGCTGCGGAACCTCCAAACCCTCTAAAACCGAAAAACTGTTCAAATACGTCAAATGGGTCGAAATCTTCAAAAGGAGATCCGCCGGCACCAGCTTCGGGACTGCCTGAAGTAGTATAAGTATAGGTAAAAGGCCCCCATTGGCCCTGTTGCCCCCCAAAACCTCCGAAACCGTTATTAAACCCTCCCTGTCCGGTCTGGCCTCCCCTGGATCCTCCGAAGCCCGACCCTGCGTGCCCGAATTGATCATACATATTTCTTTTTTGGGAGTCGCTGAGTACTTGATATGCTTCATTTATTTCTTTAAACCTGGCTTCGGCTGAAGATTTATCTCCGTCTTTAACCACATCCGGATGGTGCTCTCTCGCGAGCCTGCGGTATGCCTGCTTTATTTGGTCGTCGGTGGCGTTTCTTGAAACGCCCAGTATTTCGTAATAATCTTTGCTTGTAGGCATACGGATATATTAGCACTTGTTATAGAGGGTTGCTACATGTTTATAACGACTATTAGGATAACAAAAGTGCTTAAAAGCAAGGGGTGTGTTCATATTCGATTATGTACACACCCATGTGCCACGCATAGTTCTAGAAATTGCGTGGATCCCACCGCCAGTTGTCGAACTCATCAGAAGAATCAACAGGGAATTCATCTGGAGAAACTTCTATGGGTTCAGCATACGGAAGCGAATCAAACTCCCAATTCTCCTGTTCCACACGAGTAACTTCCGGAAATTCCTCTTCGAGTACTTCGATAGGGTCATCATCTGCACCCGATGGGAAGTATTTCCAATGATGAGACATCTGTCTCATTTCCTTTCATTAGTGGTTTTTTCCATAGTAATAAAGTTTAGGCAGAAAACAAACATACGTTATAATAAACAAATGAAAACATACGATTTGCTAACTTTAGCAGAATACATAAAAATAAAACTGGAAGGGTTATACTCATATGTACTTTCCAACCATTCACAGTTTTTGTTCTATATTGGATTCAAACATTCTAACGACCCTACAAATCCGGATTTTACTACTTTAGATGAATATTGGAGCGACTTTATGTTTAAAACAGATGGAAAAGACCGTATTGCTCTTGTTGAAGGAAACATCAGAAGATATTTTGAAGATAGAGACAAATCAATAATACAAGCTGGTGGCGAAGGGGGATACTTAACACATTTGGCTGTCAAGAATAATATTCAAGTACTTTGCCCTGAACTACCCAAAGATTCAGAAATAAATATTTTATTATTGGATTTTACGATGGAGCAAATTGCCTATTTTTTTTTCGCTAGATATATGTCGTTCCACCCCAAATTTGGCGATACGTTAGGTTTTGATAACAAGAGTCTCCTCGCCTTGTTGCAAAAAGTGGTTAAGGCTTCAAGCGGACTTGATTTCGACTATTCTTTAGATAATATGGCTAAAATACATGAAAAACTTTTTGGAACAAAACTTGATACAAGAGATAAAGGCTTCTTTGGACAATTGTTGATACCTCATGAAAATAGAACTGTTATTAACAAAGTGGTAAATAAAGTGGATTACATAAGAGATAACTGGATTGTCGGTGAAATCGAAAGATTATGGAAAGAGGGAAAATCTATTTTTATTGTTTACGGTCGTACTCATGCGGTAATTCAGGAGAGAGCAATAAGAAAGATTGTAGAGGAAAACTAACAGATATTAATTATTTATGAATCTGGAAAGTTTAGAAGGCTCCACTAGTCTCCGTCGCCGTAGTCGCCTTCGATGACGCCATCCGTATCGATGTTTTCTTCATCGCTATCGAACTTGAGGGACATTGACATTACCTCCTTTCTTTAGAGTTAATTCTAATCAGATTGTAACAATAAGCATAAGGAATATCAAGAAAACCAAAGCTACTTTAATATTTTTAATTCCGAACCAGCTACCAAATTCTTAACCCCGGCCTTTTTCTTTATATGCTCTCCATAAGCTTCAAAAAGTTTTTTATGTTTTTCCTCGTCAGGATATTCCACACCTACCAAATCACCCACATTAACTCCTTTAGCTTTCCTCAAATCCTGAATCGACCTCACCATTTCGCGGGCCAGACCCTCAAGTTCCAAATCTTCAGTCACATGTGTATTTAAATAAACTTTATATTTTGTGTTTTGTACGGATTTTAACTCTCCTACTTCCATGTCCAAACTGTATTTAATTTCCTTAACATTTACTTCATCCTTAATCAGATCTTCGAATAAACTCTGTTCAGATTCACCGTTTATAGATTCTACATA
>CAZEAL010000034.1:0-2551 GCA_964510265.1 uncultured Candidatus Saccharibacteria bacterium | reverse complement strand
CATACTGGCTCATGTTTAAATACTCTGTATCAGATAATATGGTATGGAGCTCGATGCTTTCAATCTTCTTTTCAACAATTTTAAATTCTTTTTCTTTCTCTTCCTTTTTCTTCTCAAAACCATTTCGAATCTGCTGAATTTTTTGTCTTAGCTTTATTTCCTGTTCCTGAGCTTTTAAATCGTCTTTGTTCTTTGTCAAAGTGTTTATTTCTTTTTCTAGTCCTTTAATTTGTTCTTCAAACTCTTTATCCAGTTCTTTAAGAGCAATCTCCATGTCTTTATTTACATTTGAAATTGCCTGAGCTTTTTTTGTTCCATCTGAATGTACAACAATAAAAGATGAGAAATATATTACCGATTCAATATTTCTGGGAGTTATATCCAGGAGAAGAGCCATTTTGGAGGGAATTCCTCTGAAAAACCATACGTGTGCCACAGGTGATGCTAAACTTATGTGTCCCATTCTTTCTCTTCTGACTCTTGAGGTAGTAACTTCTACTCCACACTTATCACAAATTACTCCCTTGTACCTTATGCCTTTATATTTACCGCAGTAGCACTCGTAATTTTTGGACGGTCCAAAAATTCTTTCATCAAATAATCCTTCTCTCTCCGGTTTAAAAGTTCTGTAGTTGATCGTTTCTGGTTTTGTAATTTCACCAAATGACCAGGAAAGTATTTCTTCGCTTGAAGCTAAATATATTTTTATCGCATCAAAATTTTTTAAATCACTTAAATACTTCATTTAACCTCCGATTCAACAACAGTTTTTTCTTCATTTTCCCCCGTCGTTTCAGGTTCAGCCGATTCACCTTCTTCAACCTCTTCCCCGCCAATAGCCTCCAAACCTAATCCCAAACCATTCATTTTTCTTACCAGCAACTTAAATGTTTCCGGCACAGAAGATTCGGGAATTTGTTTGTTTTGAATTATCGCACTATATGCTTGGGTTCTACCCACCAAATCATCAGATTTTATTGTAAGCATTTCCTGCAGAATATGCGCTGCTCCGTAAGCTTCCAACGCCCACACTTCCATTTCCCCAAACCTTTGACCGCCAAACTGAGCTTTTCCACCCAGCGGTTGCTGTGTTATTAATGAATAAGGTCCGGTAGATCTGGCGTGCATTTTTTCCTCGCTCATATGGATCAGTTTCAAAATGTATGTATTACCCACAACAACCTCATTGTCAAAATATTCCCCGGATCTCCCGTCAATTAGTTTTCTTTTTCCGTTCAAAGGAATATTAGCTTCCTGCAATTCTAATTCTATTTCCTTTTCAACCACGGCTTCCAGGGCGGGAATTGAATACAATTTATTGAGTTTTTCTCCGGCCATTCCCAAAGGAGCTTCCAAAATTTGTCCAACATTCATTCTTTTTAAAACTGCTTCAGACGAAAATACAATGTCAATGGGAGTGCCGTCTTCCAAATGAGGCATGTCTACACTTGATACAATCGCCGAAATTACTCCTTTATTACCGTGTCTACCTGCAAGCTTGTCTCCTATTTCGATTTTCTTTTGCTGAGCAACATAAACCGTAATTTCTTCTAAAACACCCGCAGGCAATTCGTCATTCTGTTTTCTATTAACTCTTTTTACACCTATAACTACTCCGTGTTCCCCGTGAGGTATAATTAATGAGTTATCCCGCACATCCTTAGCTTTTTCGCCGAATATAGCTCTTAATAATCTTTCTTCGGCTGACAAATCCGCTTCACCTTTTGGTGCCACTTTACCTACTAATACATCTCCTGATCTAACTTTTGATCCGATCGCCACAATTCCTTCTTCGTCCAGATTCCTCAAAGCATCCTCAGGCAGATTCGGAATATCCCTAGTAATCTCTTCGGGCCCTAACTTTGTTTCTAAGACTGACATGGTGTAATCGGAAACGTGAATAGATGTGAGAACATCATCTTTAACAAGTCTGTCCGAAATAATAATACCATCTTCATACTCATATCCCTCCCAAATCATATAACCTACAATTACGTTTGTACCGATTGCCAATTCACCTTTTTGCACTCCCGGACCTTCTATTAAAATATCTCCTTTATTAATCTTTTGACCAGTGGAAACTCTAACGATTTGGTTATAACAAGTATCCAGATTGGATTTGGTAAATTTTGTAGGTGTATATTCAACCTTATTTCTTCTACCCTCATAATTTACAATAACCTTTGAAGCATCAGCAAACAATACAGCCCCGTTATCCTCGGCAAATACTACAGCATTGGCATTTTTTGATATTTCTATTTCGATATCAGTACCTACTATTGGTGTTTCGGCTTTAACTAACGGAACTGCCTGGGACATTTGTTGAGTACCCATTAAAGCTCTCGATATATCATCATTTGATAAAAATGGAATTAATCCCGCCGAGATACCTACTATTTGTCTTGGTACAAGCTCCATATACTGAGCGTGTGAAACATCGCCCAAAATAAAATTTCCTCCCATTCTCAATGGAATCTGTTTTTGAACTATATAATTATTTTCATCAAGCTGAACAGACGAGTCGGTAACATATACTCCTTCCTCATCATAA
>CAZEAL010000033.1:0-7762 GCA_964510265.1 uncultured Candidatus Saccharibacteria bacterium | reverse complement strand
AAAAATGTCACAGTCATAATGACCAGGTTTGCAACAACAAGTAATTTTTCCCTTTTAATATTAACCAAGAAGCTTTGCCATAATTTGTCCATAGTAGCGACCTCCTTTTTTATCGGATTTTATTTTTCCTTCTTCAATTCTTACAACCCTTTTCTTTAGCTTATTCACAATATTCTGATCGTGAGAAGCCATTATTATGGTTGTCCCCAGAGAATTAATCCTTTCTAAAATTTCAATAACTTCTTCCGTTGATTTCGGATCGATCATTCCTGTAGGTTCGTCAGCAACTAATACATCAGGCTCGTGTGCCAGTGCTCGGGCAATGGAAAGTCTTTGCTTTTCCCCACCCGAAAGCTGTTTTGGAAAATTAAACATTTTTTCCACTAGACCAACCATAGACAGTACATTGGGAACTACATTTTTTATCACTTCATCCGGTGAATCTACAACTTCCAGCGCTACCGCAACATTTTCAAACACATTTTTTGAATTTAACAGTTTAAAATCCTGAAACACAACCCCTATTCTTCTACGTAAATCAGGAAGCTTGTCACGAGGAAGTTCCGCTATTGGAACTTCATTAAATAATACCTCACCTTCTGAAGGAAATTCCTCCCGTATTAACATTTTAATCAATGTTGATTTACCCGCACCAGAAGGACCTACTAAAAAAATAAACTCGCCATCGTCTATAGTCAAAGATACATCATCAAGAGCTTTAAACCCGGGGTCATATTCTTTTGTTACATTTCTAAATTCAATTTGAGACATTTACAATTACTACCTTGCTTACAACTAATATAGTATTACTTTCATTACTTGACTTTATAACGGACCCATATACTTTAGCTTTGTGCCCTTCTGCAACAGCCAATTTCTGATCATAAGATTTTAAGAGAATAACATCATTTCCCTCATCATCTTTCAATACATAAGTTATCTCATCATTTGGATACATATTAGGGTTAATATAGGTAATCGTACCCTCATAAAATGTTTCCTTTGTTGTATCAATATTATTATTAACTGGAGTTACATTATTTGTTTCAGGAATATTTAATGACATGCTTATAAGATTTCCCATAAGAAGGCCGATTGGAACAAAAATTATAAATATCAAAACACCCAATTTTAAGAGATTTGAAGGAGTTGTTTTATCAGCTTTTACGTTTATTTGAGAGAGCAGGTTTGACATAAACAAGTTTATTATACAGTTTCTTACAGAGCAAAGCGAGGCATGTTTAGATACAATTTTATTAAAATACTTAGTAAGGTCAACAGAATACACGAGTGTGAGTTGGTTTTGATTAAGCAATGTCCTGATGAAACTATTACATACCACACTTTGTATTTTTACTGTAAAAAATCGAGCTATCTAATAACAATAGAAAGTACATTTAAATCGATTGAAACGTTAATTGAAAATAATGATAAAGACTCAAATAATATTTATTAAATTCTTTAAGGATAAAATAATTAAAATAGTTATCTTTAACAGTGACAACTGTCACTTGTCCATTGAGCACGAATTAAAAAAGTTCCAAACATATACTGCCTTGGAAGACGCCCTTATAATAGCAAAACTATGTAATTGTAAAATGTATATAACAGAAAATTTATTAAATGATTTGGGAATTAAAATTACTAAAGAATTATTGGGAAAAGCTTTAAATACAAAAGGTTAATCGAGAAAAGAGTTTACCTTTTGCAAGTGTTCTTCATAGCTAACGGAATAATGAGTTACTCCATTCTTATCAGTTAAATAATAGTTATAGGGAGTTTTTTCGTAATTCAGAATCGATTCCAGTGCATTTAAACCGAAACTGGCGATTGGGGTGGGGGGTAGACCTTTGTTTCTCCGGGTATTATAAGGGCTTTCAAAATCCAGATCATCTCTTTCCAGGATTTTAGGCCACCAATCCATTTCTATAGACAAACTATATGAAGGACATACAACGGATACGGAAACATTAACACACCCCACTTTACCCTTAGCAACAGCATATTGAGTAGTTGCATCGGCCCCCAAAAGCTCATCGGATTTAAATCTTTTTACTAATATACCGGCTACTTTTGCTCTATCTTCCTTTTTGCTCACTTCTCTCTCGACGATGGAAGCAAGAACAAACACCTCATTTTTAGTTAATTGAACATTTTCTAAAGCTTTTTCCGTTAATACTTTTCCGGTTTTTTCATTAAATGTATTTCTTAGTAAATCAATTAATTCAGTTTCGGTAATATTAGCATTCATCCAATAAGTATCAGGAAAAAGTGTTCCTTCCAAATGGGAAGCCAGACTTACAAAATCTTCATAATCGATATTATCTAAATTAACCGCGGCATAACCCGCAATTTCTTCTATTCTCCAACCTTCTAAAAATGTCAGTTTAACATCATCGGTTCCGTGTTCTAACATATCAACCAAATCAACTAAAGTAGCTCCCGAGGGAATAACGTACTTACCCGCCTGTATATTTTTATCTTTATTATTTAGAAAAACATAGGCATTAAATAAGAACTCAGAGTTTGTGGCACCTAGACTACTTAGTTTTCTTGACACATCAAGCACACCTTCTCCTTCCTTAATTTCAACAGTGACTTCTTTTCCGATTTGGTTTGGCCGATTAACAGCAAAAGAATAGTAGGTATAACTAAGTAACGGCAACACAATTATTAACAACGGCAGACCTATTAGTATTAATTTCCACCTTAGCTTGGGTGTTAATATATGATATTTAGTTGGATCCAGTTGTTCGGACATACAGCTATATTAGCATAAAGTCAATTTTTAAGGTAAAATAAGCATTACAGGAAGCAGAACGGTCACCCTTATCACATTAGATAGGGGAGGAAAGTCCAGACTGCGAAGAGCATGGGACGGAAGGCAACTTCCGACGGGTAACCGCTGGTGACTCTAAACCGAAAGGCTTAGGGTACCTGGTGCGAATTGACGCACCTGGAGAGCAACAGAGACGATATTTAACCTAAACCTATTGCATGGTTAAATTATGAAACGGGCAATCCCACTTGCAGCAATCCACGAAATCACCGTTGAGCTTGCTCGGCGAGGTGTAAAGATGGAGCATAGATAGATGACCGTAAGCCCTTTTTTACGGGGGAACAGAATCTGGCTTACTCGCTTCCTAAAATTAAATTAAATTAAGTATTATTTTACTCGGCTGTATACCTCAAAACTCTTTTCACAACAATTACGAGTATTATAGTTGTGGGAATTGCCAGTACCGCACCTACAATTCCAAAAAAATTGCTGCCGATCAGCAATGCTAAAAGTATAACCAAAGGACTAAATCCTGATACACGCCCCATTACTTTGGGAACTATAAGATTATTTTCAAGCTGCTGAATAATAATATATAAACCTATAACCATAAGTCCTTTAACGGGAGAAACAGAAAAACCAATGATAGCAGCAACGATAGCGGATAGCAGTGGACCTATCATAGGAACAGCTTCCAAAATTCCGGATACCAGCCCTAGAGCTAAAGGATAGGGAACTTGTAAAACAGACAGCCCAATAAAACTCATAGTTCCTACGACAAGCATTAAAAACGTCTCTCCTTTTAACCAATGCCCAACGCTTATTTCTATATCCACAATAGTATCACCTACTATATCTTTAAATTTCTTTGGAACAACAGACATAAACCGCTTTTTTAAGTTAGGCCAGTCCAAAGACATATAGATTGAAATTACCAATAAAGTAAAAAATGTTGCAACGTTGGTAAATATTGAAATTGTAACATTTAAAAATCCGCTGGAAACACTGGTAGCTTGAGGCAATAGGGATGATAATGATATTTCCGCGCTTTCACTTAATTGAAGCTTTTCAAGAATAAACGATAAATTTGTAAGTAAAGTTTGAGCTTGGGTTATAACCGGCGGGACAATCAAAGTTAAAACTACAAAAATCAATAATATCAGCATTGCGTAAACCAATATGACTGCCAGACTCCTGGGAAGCGGTCTGTTTAAAAATGTCTGTTTCATTAATGTCTGAACGGAATTTTCAAGAGAGATCATTAAAAGTGCTGCTATACAAATAATGGCTAAAATTGGTCCCATTCTATAAACCACATAACCTACCAAAAGTAGTAAAAGAGTAAATAATACAGTTTTTATCGATATAACTATTTCTTTATCCACCATGTAATTCTACAAAATCTTCTACATTTTGCCTATAACCACTTACCTGAGTATCAAACCACTTTATGTCGAGGTTTCTTTTAAACCAGGTTTGCTGCCGCCTGATATATGAATGCAGATCGTATTTAGCCTGCTGTTTAGCTTCGTTTTCGCTTAAAGAATTATCCAGAAAAGACTTTGCGCTTTTATAAATTATTCCGTTTAATCTAAAAGAATCATAAAAACCCAAATGTTTAAGTTTTCTTACTTCCTGAAGAAGATCCTCCCAAATAGTATCAACCCATTTGTCAGCGAATAAATATAAACTTTCACGTGAGGCGGTCAAACCGATAAATTTATATTCTTTTTTATCTGTTTTTTTCTTAAAATTGTTGGTTTCACGAGTTAATTGTGCATATTCAATTTCAATCGCACGGATTAATCTATTCTTGTTTTTTTGATCAATATTTTGAAGTTTGGACTTATTTAATTTTTCCAGCTCATAGCATAATTGTTCCAAGGTATAGTTTTCCAATCGGTTTCTTAAATCGATATCCGGTTTCACCCCGGACACTTCTGCTCTGTTTGTGACTAAATCAATGTAAAATCCTGTACCTCCTACAATAAATAAATTTTTACCTTTAATGTTGTTTATAACCTCGCGTGCATACATTAAAAATTCGTATCCCGAAAAAAACTTATCAGGTTCAATCAGGTCATATCCCCAAATAGTGATTCCGTTTACTTTCCAACAGTCATTTTTCTTATCTATTACAAAATCAGAACCAACAGGAATTTTTCCGGTACCTACATCCATATATTTCACTACTTGCCTGGAATCGGACGATAGTATTTCACCATTAAACTTTGTGCATAACTGCAGCGCTAGAGACGTTTTTCCCGTACAGGTTGGTCCCAATATAACGAAAACAGTTTTATTCATAAGGAACTATACTTTCTAAAATCGCTTCTTACCGTTTTTCCATACTTTAGTTAAATAAGCATGGCGCCACTTTTTTTCATTCGCCGATACATCATCTTTAAAAAATCTCTCGGCAGGGGTTCCTTTTCTCGGTGAGTATTTAGATATATAGGCAACATTAAAATTAACTTTTTCAAAAAGCTCAACCGTATCCAAAAATTGTTTTCTGGTTTCCCCGGGAAAACCTACAATAATATCTGTACCAAGTTCAACGTCTGGTTTTGCACCCCTGATCTGATCAATCAGTATTATAAAATCTTCAATTGTATGCCTCCTATTCATACTCTTTAAAACGGCATTGTTGCCTGATTGAACAGCTATATGTAAATAATTCGATATTTTAGGGAGTTTCAGGGTCTCAACCAGATCGCTGGTAAAATCAAAGGGATTTGAGGAAATAAAACTAATCTTTTCTATATTTTCGATTTCGTGTACTTTTCTGAGCAAATCTGCAAAAGGTATTTTTTGACCGCTTCCGGTTCGGATTTCCATTTTTTCGCTCATGCCCAACCCCCACGAATTAACATTTTGTCCGCAAAGTGTTATTTCTTTAATTCCTCGACTAACAAAATGACGAATTTCCTTCAATATATCCTCTTCCGGACGCGAAACCTCTTTTCCGCGGGCATATGGAACCACACAAAAAGTACAAAAGTTATCACATCCATATGAAATATTTACGAAAGCATGAGTGTTATTACTCTGCTTCGAAATCACATCCGATGAATCAAATTTCTGAACTGCCCAATCGCTAAGTAATGAATTTTTAAGCAAAATTTCCGGAATATCCAATATTTGCGTGGGATTAATATACACATCAACCCAGGGAGTTTTCTTTTTCAGCTCCTCAAAGGCGAATCGCTGCCTTTCTCCGGTTACCGAACCTACCATACATCCGGCCATAATTATAAAAGGCTTTTTGCCGTCCCTTTTTTGAGCGAGCTTTAAAACTTTTCCCAATCCGTAAACTTTATCTTCGCTTTTTTGTCTAACTGAGCAAGTATTTATAATTAATACATCTGAATTAAGGATTGTTTTTAAAAATATTTCTGTATCATTTGGTCCTGAAACTTTTTCAGTCTCTTCTAATCCCAAGGCTTCCAAAACACCTGATATAGTATTCGAATCGGCAATATTGGCCTGACAGCCAAACGTTTTAATATAATATGTCTTAGCCTGGGATTCAGTCATAACGAGATTATATCAAGTTAATATTAGGTTAAATGAGTCTCCAGCCGTTTTCGGCTTTGTCTTTTGGGATTAAAAACACAGGTTTTCCGTCATTTGGCGTATCAAAAGCCAATATCATACCCTGTGACTCCTCTCCCATCATTTTCCGGGGTTTAATATTGATTAAAAAAATAGTTTGCATACCTGTTAAATCTTCGGGCTTATACCATTTGGCCATTCCCGTAAAAATAGTCCTGGTTTCGCCGCTCCCAAAATCAACTTTAAGTTTCAACAGTTTGTCCGAATCTTTAACATTCTCGCACAAAACTATGGTTCCGGCTCTTATTTCTAGTTTTTGCAAATCCTCAAATTCAACACTCATAAAAGGCATTATATCATTGAGGAGTTGTGTTTTAAGTATTATATTTCACAAGCTTATTTGTGGATTAAATTAAACCGCAAGTTTACATCTATTTCTGTTTCAGCTCGTTATATTGATCTCTTATATCTTTCATATCTTCCTTAACAGTGTTTTTATAGAAAGCTTTTATACTCTGTAAGTCAGATTTATATACTTTGAGTTGTTCAAGCGCATTCAGCAATTTGTCTCTAAACTGTCCCTGTGATTCTCCGCAAGTGTAATTTTTAGTATCCATTAGCAAAGTTATAAAGGAAGAGTAGTCCTCCCACGCTTTAGTTATTAAATCACTTAAAACTATCGAATCTGATTGCAATTTATTAATACCTAAGCCTTTTTCACTCATCCAATCTATAGTATTTTCTACTTTTTTAATTAATGCTTCGTATATATTTTTATGGAACTCTTTATTTTGCTCAAACAATTGAATTCGGGCATCTATTTTATTGTTTAGGGCTTCACATCTATTTTCACGAATTTCATCCCTTATTTGTAATGCATCCTCCGAAGCACTTAAAGCCAGCGCATAGGTTTTACCCGATATTATAAGAAAGAACGAAATTATTAATACTATTAAGTAATCTTTAAATTTCTGAATTTGAATCATTTTCCAACATTAAAGATATCAAAGAATACGATTCTGGACAACTGTATTGGTTATTGATATAAATGAGTTAATGCCACCAATTAATAAAAAGCCTATTATATTAACTATAGCTTTCATTGCCGCGGTTTTGGTATCTCTGGCAGCATTCGTTACTTTAACCAAAAACCAACGCCTTCAAAGTTCGCCCCCTCCAGCTTATGTTAAAAAAGAAACACAAAAGAAAATTATCTACAATCCGGATAGCGATTTAGGTACTATTAAGAACGATTGCCGTGAAAAGGGAGGTATTTTCAACCCCTGCGGTTCATATTGTGAAAAAGACGAGGTATGCATTCAGATTTGTGCTTATACTTGCGAATTTAATTGATGTAAGATAACATACCACTGCTATGCCTAAAAGAGTTTGGCAACCCAAAAAACTGAAAAGAGTAAGAAAGCATGG
>CAZEAL010000032.1:0-2190 GCA_964510265.1 uncultured Candidatus Saccharibacteria bacterium | reverse complement strand
GAACAAATACAAACCTTGACAAAACATGAAAAGGAAATTCTCGAGCTGTTTTTGGCTAACAGAGCTTCCATTGTAAATTACAACCAAATTGCCGAAATTATGTGGAAAGAGAATACAGAAGAAAAATTTTCACTATATGCTATTTCTAAAATCATAGAGCGTATCAGAAACAAAATACAAAATTCCGGAATAAAACCCAATTTAATCCATTCCCAAAGAGGCGTTGGATATGTTTTATTTGACTAACAATTATAGGAAAGTATTTGACAACAATTAAAATTCAATTACATACTTGTTACATACGTAAAATAATCATTCTGATGTATTAAGATTGTTATCATTTTAATATGAAATATTTAGTGTTTTTAATAATAATAGCTACGCTTCTGGGTGCCGGATATTGGCTGGTTATTTCTGAAAACTCTCCCTTACTCGATACATTTTCAGAAATCGGCTCTACCAAAATCAGCCGCCAGCAAGCAGTGGATAATATTAAAAAACTACCAGAGGTCCAAGGGTATCTTAAAAATGTTCCCAACGGTAAAGTCGAAGTAGATAACGAATTAGAAGGAGAATATAACGTGCATGTCTATGAAGTGAAAGACGGACACACGGCAACATTTAACTGGTACAGAGTAAGTATTAAAAGCGGAGAGATCCGTTCGGAATTCCCAGTAGAATAAAAACATAATTAACTTCTGCCACATATCTTTTTTTACAAGTTTATTGACAAGCAAACCTTAAATAATAATAATTAATCCATGTCCAAAGCTCTGCTCGGCTTACTTGGTTTAGGGTTAATTCTTGTAGTTATAACTTTCGCTTTTATGTATAGGGGAAGAATGGCTACATTTCCGGGAATAAAAGAGCTTCTGGTAAAAAGTCCCGAAGCCCCTAAAGTAGACAAAAGCGATCCTGAATGGCTGAGCAAATATTGCCTTGAAGAAGCTAAAAACCTTACCGAAGCACCATTCACATATAAAGAAAAGGATGTAAAAGTAAATGCTTATTCAAGCGTTTCAGATGTGTATCTAGATAAATTTATTCCAGAAGAAAAATGGTTTAAAGCTAAAACGTGTGCCATTTGGTACAACTTCGAAAATGAAGAAGCGTATGCTTCAATAGGTGTTGAATATAGATTCCATATAGATTTTGTTAATTTGTTCAATGAAAATGTGGATCGTTTGTACACTGAAGCTATAGACAAAAGCTGGAAGAAAATTTCTCCTTTAACCGACAAGGAAGGCGGACGCCCACACTACACTTATGATGGTTTCCCTATGATATTCACCAGAGAAAACACTGAATTGGGAACAGTTGAATACGCAACTGCCGAGTTCGGATCCAGATCTCTATATATTCACTTTACTGTCTACGAGAAATAACTTGACAGTCTTTATGTTGGGTGAAACAATTTTCACATGGTTACCGATTCTTTTTCATCTTTACTTTTAGGACAAGAATATATACTTCAAAATCACAATTTAGCGCTTGGCTTAGAATACGGAAACCCGACTTACTATAATCCTTTAGCTTTAGGACTGACTAATCCGAATTTGCCTCAAGTAGCCGGAACATCCGCTGTCCCATCGATTCAATCACTGCAAATATTAAGCTCAAATGAAGTTGGTTTTGCCTTATTTGTTTTTTCTTTGTCTGCCCTAGCTGCGCTTTTATACTTCTGGTGGCAGAAGAAAGGTGTAGCTAAAAATGAACTTTCTTAAAAATAAAGTTGTATTAGTCGGTTTAGTATTATTAGTTATCCTTGTGATAGCTGTTTCTTTGGTCAGTGGCGCTCTAAAATTTAATATTACTGCCACAAGAACACAGCCTTCGGATTCAATTACAAATGAAAACAATGAATCTGTAACGGAGAAAACTGTCACAAAAGCCCCGGAAACTCAAAAATCATTACTCACCGATAGAGCGGTAACATTTAAAGATTCTGAATCCGGTCTTGAATTTTCAATAAAGTTACCAATCGGATGGAACACAGGATCTAATGAAACTGTAGATTTTGTCGCCGGCTCTTTAACTCCCGAAAAACTTCCGGACGGCGGAACTTTCTATGCAAATTTAAACGCGCTCGCCGGATCGCATCCTTCAGGCTTTCAAACTTTCACCGATTATCAGGAAAAATGGATGGATGCTATGTTAGCTCAATACCCCAGTATGGAATCTGTTTCTAAA
>CAZEAL010000031.1:0-3963 GCA_964510265.1 uncultured Candidatus Saccharibacteria bacterium | reverse complement strand
TAAGAACTGGCTCGGACTGAAATACTAGGTTAAAACCTTTTTTACCGTTTCGCGTATTTATTTCTACTTTGTTTCAGAGGATTAACGATTTTTGGGTGGTAATGGGATAGTTGTCGAACCCACGACAGTAAAAAAAAGAATTAGGTAATAGTTCACAATCCCAATTTCAAAGCTACAAAGTATGTAATTACCGAGACAGCGGCAGAAAGTGCGGCTCCCCAAATTAAATCGATTATTGTAACAATGATCGGCCAATCTTTTACAGTTGCAAGATTAGTAAGATCGTAGGTTGCATAAGTAACGAGTCCAAAAAAAGCACCCGCCAGAAGCGCTTGTGTCCACATTTTTTTATCAAGAGCAGGGGTGATTACAAAAAATACCAAACCTGCTACGAAAATTAGATAAAAGATTAAAGCGGCGAAAAGGTTTGGGTTTTTGGACATTAAGTAACCAATGTGCTTTGAATAGAAGTCCTTGGCAATTAGCGACAACCAAACTATGTCGATTGCCAAAAACACAGGAACAGCAATGAGATAAAGTTTCAAAAACATATTATTTATTTAGTATATAACAACCATCAACTGAATTAATAAGGCCGCGGCAATCCACCCGATGTTCAAACCTATTTAACACCGGGTGTTGTTTTTTTTTGTTGCATTTATCGTTTTGCAGGTCTATTTTGATACCGTTTCGGAGAATTATAAATTCTAAAAGAGTCGGGGTGACCGCAAAACTCAGAAAAGTCCCTCTTTTAATTCTTTAAGAGAAAATTCCACTTCAAAAGTCGCCCTATCTCCAACATTCACATATAAAGACAGAGTATCCTGTTTATTTCTTTTAATTATTCCGCCGCATGAATATACCACCCGTCTTTGCCCGGGATGAAGTTCCGAAACCATTGGAATTCCATTGTGATCAATAAAATTATCTGAAGTAAGAATTGGGTCTGGTGCAACAACTACATTAAATTTGTCGTCTTTACGCGTAAGTTTTGCCCGTCCAATACTATAAACATATGTGGCCTTTCCTTTAATTTTTAATATGGATATCCCGTGAATGATAAAAAGTGCCTCCTCCTGATTTAACCAGATGGGTGGCATGGTAGTTCCTATCCTCCATTTTGCCCAATTTAGATTTGTGGGAAAATCTATGTCATCTAATTTATCAGGAACTTGGCGGTGAAGTGAAAATACAAGAATCTTATGATTATACTCCGGGGAATCCGGGCGGAATAAATAAGTTGAATCATCTATTGGGGTTAAATTTTTTCCGGGGCCAAAAGAACTAATAAACAAAAAGGGGGGCAGCTCGTTGTTCCAAGAACCATGTGAATTTATTTTTATAATTACAGGAAAGGGTTTAGGCCTTCCTCTTTTATCTCTTAAAACAGCAGTAAGTCCGATCAGTAAATTTTCATTGGGAAGCTCTAAGGCGCGCGGATCTTCAAGATTTATACCGTTGTACATTGGCTTCCAGATAAGACGTTCCTGGACAACCGTTCCGCGTTCTGTAATTTCAAAAAGTTTTAAAATACCCGTGTCAGGCTCACCTAGTTTTGCAGGTTTTGCCACTTCACGGCCTATAAAATATATGGAATCACTACCAATTTTTTGCCAAGCAGCAAGGTTGAAACGTGCCACGCGAATATCAGGAAATATATTTTTTATTTGATGAATTTTCATTTGAATGTAATTCTGAAATAAATATCCTCGATAGAAGGTATGATACTTGAGATTCGGCTCCTTGATTTAAGTTTACTCGATCGGGATGTAATCCGTCATAACAGCCTCCGTTTTTGAAATTATAAAGTGGCAATTGCAAACTATTGTTACCCAAAAACCAACTGAAGCAGATTTCTATCAATATTTTGTATTTTTTATTACCGGTAATATCGTATGCGGTTACGAGAGCAAGTATCATTGAGGCGGGGTCTTCGGGTTGCTGGTCAAAATAACTTCTTTTGCCGCCCGCCTGGTACCATTCCGAGTGCCCGATTGGTGCGTACCTGTTCAAGGTAAAAGTTTTTTCTATGAGAAATTTCAGCGCCTTCTCTCCTTTATTTAAAAAGTATTTATTGCCAGTAGCCTGTCCGGCAATAAAAAGAGCTTCTGGCATTATCGCGTTGTTATATCCCAAATAGCTATCAAACCAATGCCATGATTTATCGGAATTATTATCAAATTCAGTTACAAGGAAATTTGCATTCTTCCGAATGGAAACCATTAATTCTTTTGAATATTCGGGGTACGCACTTATCATGTTTACAAACGATTTAATAATTAAAGCGGATGATCGAATGTGTAAAAACTGTTTAGCGTGTGGAAGAGCTTGGGTAAATAAACTTTTTGCTATCCTTTTCAAATTCATTGGCATATTTTTACTATTTAGCACCTCGCTCAACGCCCACATTGCTCGCGCGGTTGAATCCTCCAAATCTTCATTAAAATTTTGCGTAGTTGCTGCTTTGTACAAATGATCGACGTAATTGATAAATGTTCCGTTCTTTTTTTGGCATTTCTCGATAAAATGCAAATAGATGGAAGCTAATTTGTTATTATAGGGAGAGGATTCAAGGCGGCTTAAAATAACGAGAGCTCTGGCATTATCATCCAGTGTGTAACCAAATTTTTTATCAGGCAATTCTAGTTTTGCAAACTGGAAAAGTCCGTATTTGTCAGTCATTTTCGCCAAATGATTAAGATTTACCGTAGGTAAGACGTATTGTTTAAGAAGTTTTGAATATTTAAGTGCAACATTACTCCAGAGCATGGGACGGGTTTTTTCAAATGCGGCCTTATGCATCGTCATTAAGCTCTCCTTACTATCGAGTAATTCTATAAGCGCTTCACTAAAAGCTTCTGGTTTCAGGATAGGTACCAGACGTCCCGTTTCATTGGTAATTATCTCCTTTGATTGAGCAAATTCAGTGCTTACCACTGCTCGTCCAGAACCTAGGGCATATGAAAGTGTTCCACTCACCGCCTGGTTAGGATTAATTGATGTTGAAATATAAACATCTGTAGCCTTAAGAAACTCCATCAGGTCGGGTAGTGACAAATATTGATCATAAAATTTTACAAAACTATCTAAATGTAATTTTGTTACAAGCCTGGAAAGTTCATTTCTATAACTTTCACCTTCGTTCCTTCGTACAACTGGGTGCGTTTCACCTAAAATCAGATAAAGTAATGATGGATGGTGTTTAATTATTTTTGGCAACGCCTTTATCACGTATTCGATTCCCTTACCACGACTTAAAAGTCCAAAGGTTGTAAGTATGGTCCTTTTTTGTAGCTTTAGTTTACGTTTAGCCCCAGCTGTATTGGTAAACTTCGTTGGGTGAATACCGTGAGGAATTACATGTACTTTGTTGATTGATTGAGGATACAACCTTTCTAGTATACGTTTTGAGTTTTCAGTCAAAACGACAATAATATTTGCCCGTTTGATAATTCTCGTGGTTACTTTTTTCATCCTGGGCGAGGGTTCGGGTAACACCGTATGAAGAGTTACCACAATCGGCTTTTTGCAGGTTTCCATAAACAAAAGTATATTTTCCCCTTCCGGACCACCGTAAATCCCGTATTCGTGCTGAATGATTATTCCCGTAACAAGAGGATTATTGTTGTACTCTATAGCAAGATCTAAATAGGCGTCTTTATTACTCTGATCAATTTTCCAAGCAACCTCTGAAGGATAAACGTACGTATCCAAAGCAGTAAAATTCATAGCTGCGACTTTGCACGAAACAGACCTCCCCAGATATTTCTGGCTTGAGGTTAGTAAATCCTGATTAAACGTAGCTATACCACATTCACGGGGAGGATATGTTCCCATGAATACAATAGTGAGTTTGTTATTGATTATTTCTCATTATACTCTTAATGTAAGATTAACCCAAATTATAGGATTTACGTTTTACTCAAAAAATACCTCATTTTGCACCCGGGTGACACTCTACTC
>CAZEAL010000030.1:0-3490 GCA_964510265.1 uncultured Candidatus Saccharibacteria bacterium | reverse complement strand
TGAGGGAAATCGAAACACCCGGAAGCGATATCGTAATTGAACAAACATTAAGTCCCGGCTCCAACTACAAGCGGTATATTGCTTCATATAAATCCGAGGGATTAAAGATATATGCTCTTCTAACTATTCCTAACGGTACCAAACCGGAAACAGGATGGCCGGTAGTTATATTCAATCATGGGTATATACCTCCTTCCCAATACAAAACAACAGAAAGATATGTTGCGTACACGGATGCCTTTTCTAGAAATGGATATATATTATTCAGATCTGACTATAGAGGGCATGGCAATTCAGAAGGAACCGCCCGCGGAGGTTATGGTTCTCCCGACTATACAATTGACATTTTAAACGCATTGGATTCAATTAAGAAACACCCGGACGTTGACCCAAATAGAATTGGAATGTGGGGACACTCTATGGGAGGATACATAACCTTGAGAGCAATGGTAGCAAGAAATGATATCAAAGCGGGAGTGATTTGGGCTGGAGTCGTAGCATCTTATGAAGACCTCATGTACAATTGGCGCAGAAACACTGCTTCTTCGGTGGTTCAACCGACCGTTACTCCGACACCGATTAGCAGTCGGGGAGGAAGCTGGAGAGCAGAACTTGTACGAAATTACGGTACTCCGGATGAAAATCCGGATTTTTGGAATAGCATCTCGGCTACGGGGTTTTTAGACGAAATTTCAGGTCCATTGCAACTTCATCATGGTACGGCAGACACATCGGTTCCACTTAAATTCTCGGAAAAACTTGACCAATTAATGAAGGACAAAGGAAAGGCTGTTGAATTATATACTTACGCCGGAAATGATCATAATATTTCGGCCAGCTTCAATACAGCTATAAAAAGTTCTGTAGATTTTTTTAATAAATATGTAAAGAATTTTTCAGATTCAAATGAAACTTAAAAAATTCAAACTATTTTTTATATTTCTAATTGTAACCGCGGTATTTTTTTATTCATTCCAGTTGAAAAACAAACTTAATCCAACCGGCGCGCCTCCGTACGGAGAATCGGAGGAGGAAGTACCTAGCACCACTCCATTTTCAAAATTCGTAAATTGGAAAAGACCGGACGGTCCGGCAAAAGTCGGAATACAAGTAGGACACTGGAAAAGCAACGAATTGCCCGACGAGCTTGAAAAATTGAGATCCAGCACCGGGACTTCCGGAGGAGGAAAATACGAATGGGAAGTAAACCTGGAAATTTCTAAAGAACTTGCAATGCTTCTTGAAACTAACGGTATAATATCTGAACTTTTACCGGCTACGGTACCACCGGAATACTGGGCTGATGTTTTTATATCAATCCATGCCGACGGAAGCTTGGACAGATCAACAAACGGATTCAAAATTGCCACACCTTGGAGAGACTGGTCTTCCAAAGGCAGTAAAGTCGCTGAATATATTGAAAGTTCTTATGGAAAAACTACTAATCTCCCAAAAGACCCAAAAATAACAAGGAATATGAAAGGCTATTACGCTTTTTCCTGGTGGAAATATGAACACGCGGTTCATCCAATGACGACTTCACTGATTATTGAAACGGGATTTTTAACTAATCCATATGAACAGCGCAAACTAATAAATAATCCTGAATTGATAGCGCGGGGAATTGCAGAAGGACTGATTAATTACCTGGATTCCGAAAATCTGCTTATGAAACTAAGCATCCAAAAGTAATTCAGCTGATTCTCAGGATTGAGTTTATAATACAAACCATGAAAATACTTGTCATTGAAGATGAACACAAGATCGCAGGCGCTATAAAAAAGGGACTGGAACAAGAAGGATTCGCAGTTCAAACCTCATATGACGGAATGGAAGGGTTTGATCTGGCCTCAACCGAAGAATATTCCGTTATAATTTTAGATTTGATGCTTCCGAAAATGGACGGTTTAACTTTATGCAAAAGACTAAGAGACGAAAAAATACACACACCTATACTTATTCTGACCGCCAAAGGTGAGTTAGAAGATAAAATATTAGGATTAAATTCCGGAGCGGACGATTATCTACCCAAACCTTTTGCCTTTGAAGAACTTTTAGCGAGAATCAGAACTCTACAACGCCGACCGGCTGAAATTGCCGATAACAAACTTTTTGCGGATGACTTAATTTTAGATATGAATAGTTTAATTGTAAGCAGAAATAATAAGGTAATTTCATTAACTAAACGGGAGTACAACTTGCTGGAATATTTAATGAGAAACAAAAACAAAATCCTCACAAAAGATCAAATTATAAATTATGTCTGGAACTACGAATCCGATATTCTGCCTAATACTGTGGAACAATATATAGGCTATCTGCGAAATAAGGTAGATAAGCCATTCAAAAACAGTACTCAGCTAATTAAAACAGCTCGGGGATTCGGGTATATTTTACGCGAGAAAGGAAAGTGATGTTTAAATCAGCAAAACTAAAACTTACAGCCTGGTATTTATTAATAATAATGACAATAACTATTTCATTCAGTACTTTTGTATATTTTGGAGTGAAAAATGCGGCACAGAAGGCATTAGATGTCCAGAGTGTAAGAATAGAACGTCATTTCAGAAATTTTCAATATAACGGTATTGTTGAGCGGCCATTCCCAAGATTTGACGAAGAAGCGCTAATAGAAATAAGCAGAAAAACATTGATTATACTTACCGGAATTAATACCGTCATTTTTATCGGTGCAGGTTCACTTGGGTATTTACTGGCAGGTTATACATTAAAACCAATAGAAGTCATGATAACAAAACAGAAAAGATTTATATCTGATGCTGCTCATGAATTAAAAACACCACTTACTGCTATGAAAACAGATTTAGAAGTATCCCTAAGAAATAAAGATTTAAACCTAAATGACGCTAAAAACAGTATGAAAAGTGCTATCGAAGAAATCGACAAATTATATTACTTCTCCAATACATTACTTAAACAAAGTAAATATCAAAACGGACTTATGAAAGAGAAAATGGAAAATATTGAACTGGATAAACTATTAAAAAATATCATTACAAAGTTGGAAAAACTTTCGAGTGAAAAAAATATAAAAATAGTATCTCAAATAAAACCGATAATTATTAAAGCACACAAAGAAAGCCTTGAAGAAGTTTTTACTAATTTAATAGAAAATGCCATTAAATTCAGTAAACCGGACCAAAATATTGAAGTTAATGTGTATTCTACTGAAATTTATGCCAAAATAGAAATTAAGGATTATGGAATAGGAATCGAAGAAAAAGATTTACCGTACATTTTTGAACCTTTTTACCAGGCTAATAAATCCCGATCAAAAGAAATACATAAAGGCTACGGCCTGGGATTAGCTATAACTAAAGAAATAGTCGAAAAACATCTTGGTAATATTGAGCTCCAAAGCAAAATTAACGAGGGTACAAAATTTACCATTAACTTACCTTTACGGTAAAATAGTATTGTAAATCTTCCGTAATAAATTCAGTGATAAAGAATTTAGATATAAGGACAG